>JAIRQB010000063.1 GCA_031256695.1 Elusimicrobiota bacterium
ATTTGCGCTGAAAAATTAAAAGGATATATCAAAGATATAGAGAGGAAAAAAATAGTGGCAGTTTGCGGAGCGGGAAATAATGGCGGCGACGGTTTTGTCTGCGCCCGTTATCTTATAAATGAAGGTTTAAATGTTAAGACAATTTTAATTAGAGATGAAAAAGATATTAAAGGCGATGCGAAAATAAATTTTGAAATCCTAAAAAAGTTAAACGCCGTTATTTCTAAAAATCAGCAAGATATTTTAGAAGCAGACATCATAATAGACGCTATTTTAGGGACGGGCATTAGAGGCGAAATAAGCGCTAAAGCGTCAGGCGCAATTCAAAAAATAAATCTTTCCAAGTCTTTTGTTTTGTCAATAGATATTCCCTCAGGCATAGACAGCGATAGCGGAGATATTTTAGGCTCTGCTGTTTTAGCCAATCTCACCGTCGCTTTGGCTTTGCCTAAACTTGCCTTCAAAAAGCCGCTTGCAAATTTTGGAAAAGTTGAAATAGCAGACATCGGCATACCGCGTCAAGCGATAGAAATAATCAAGCGTTAAAAATAGCGGATGTTTCCGCTGTTTTAGATTTCATAAAAAATAAAACAATATGGAGGCAAAAATGAAAATAATAAGTCCGTCTTTTACAATCAGCAATCCTTTAGAAGAAATAGAGATATTAAAGAGGATAGAAGCGGCAGGCAGGCTCTGCTATAAAAGCGAACATAAAATTAACGAGGACTCCGCCTATAAATTTGTTCAAAACATTATAGCCAGAGGGCACGAATCGGTATTAGAACACGAAAAGATAACCGCAGTTATAATTTGCGACAGAGGCGTCTCGCATGAGATAGTTAGACATAGAATTGCAAGTTATAGCCAAGAAAGCACAAGATATTGCAATTATACGGGCGAAAAATTCAACAAAGAATTGACTTTTATCAAGCCGGTTTTTTGGAAAGAAGACAGCAAACTCTATGGAATATGGGAAAAAGAAATGCGCTCTATTGAAAATGCTTATTTTGAAATGATAGAAAACAAAGCCTCTCCCCAAGAGGCAAGGAGCATTTTGCCAAATAGTTTAAAGACGGAGATTGCCGCTACTATGAATATCAGGCAATGGCGGCATTTTCTTAAATTGAGAACAGCGCCCGCTTCTCATCCTCAAATGATAGAAATCGCCTCTCAAATTCTTACAAAATTCAAATCTCTCTATCCCGTTTTGTTCGGAGATATATAAAAACGTTTAAAATGTCCCGTCCGCTTTTTTTGATACAATCCCGCAAATTTCTCTCTAAAAAAGGATTTTTATGAATTACAGAATTATGGGAATTGATTATGGACTAAAAAAAATAGGCGTGGCATTGAGCGATACTATGGGGATAATAGCCAGCCCTTTCTCAACAATTGAAAATACAAATTCCCAAGCGTCAATCAAAGAGATTTTAAAACTCGTCGCTGAAAACAATGTAGGAGAAATAGCAGTGGGAATGCCGCTCAATATGGACGGAAGCGAAAGCAGTATGTCTTGCGCCGTCAGAGAATTTATAAAAAGATTAAAGGAAAACTCCGCCCTTCCCGTCGTTGAAATAGACGAGAGGCTTACTACGAGCCAGACTGACAGAATGCTGATAGAGGAAGCCGATATTTCGCGCGCTGAGAGAAAAAAAGCCAGAGACAAAATAGCGGCTTCTTTGATTTTGAGAGTTTATTTGGAGAGAAAATGCATTTCATAGCGGACGGATATAATATAATCAATTCAGACCCAATTTTTTCAGCATCTACTCTTGAAGGCAGACGGAATAAATTGTTTGAATTCATTTTAAACAAGCGTCCGCACGGAAGTTTAAACAACACTATAGCCGTTGTTTTTGATTTCAAAGGGGATAATCCGTATCAGATAGGCGGGTGGAATAGAAGTTTTTATAAAGAGATAGAAGTAATTTTTAGCGGCGGACGGGAAATTGCCGACGACATAATAACGGAACTCGTTGACAATGCCAAAAACCCTTCGCAAATCACAGTGGTCACAAATGACAAAGGAATTTGGCGCAGAATCGGCGGCAGCGGCGCTAAGCGCATAAATGTTGAGGATTTCATTTCCAAAGGAAACGGCTCAAAAAACAAAAAAATTGCCGAGTATGCCGTCAAAGCGGCTTTCGCAAATAAAGACAAAATAAACGAGGAGTTTGAAAAATTATGGCTTTCAAAACAAAAGTAAAAATAGTTTGCGCGCTTTTTCTTATCTTGCCCGTATCGTTTGGAATATGGTATTTTTCTCTCTCAAAAGAGAAAGTCCGCGTAGCGGTGCAAAAAGGCGACAGCGCTTCAAAGACAGCGCAGCAATTAAAAGATAAAGATTTGATTTATTCAAAAAATCTTTTTTTGGCTTTGACAAGAATCACAGGCTCGTCTTCAAAAATTAAGGCGGGAGTCTATCAGTTCAGCCAGAGAAACACAGTATTTGGAATTTGGAGCGATTTAATCACTCCGCCTCTTGACGTTTTGAGAATTACCGTTCCCGAAGGAAGCACGGCAAAACAAATAAGCGAAATTATGGAATCCAAACTTGAAAATTTCAATAAAGAAAAGTTTCTATCCGCAGTTCAAGAACAGAATTTAGAAGGATATTTAATGCCCGAGACTTATTTCTTAAATCCCGGAGCAGACGAGAAAGACATTGTAAAAATGATGAAGGCTGAATTTGATAAAAAAGTCACTGATGAAATGTATGCGCGAGCGCGCGAGATAGGTTTTTCTATGAAAAATGTCATAACGCTTGCCTCAATAATAGAGAAGGAAGCGATGAAAGACGAGGAACGTCCTATTATTTCTTCTGTATTTCACAATAGGCTGAGGCAGATGGTTAAACTGGAATCTTGCGCCACAGTCTTATACGCTATGGGGATTGTAAAGCCGCATTTGACCAATGAGGATATTAAATTCAATTCTCCTTATAATACCTATTTGCATTCAGGACTTCCGCCAGGACCTATCGCAAATCCCGGCATCCGCTCCATAGAGGCTGCTCTCTATCCCGCTTCAACAGATAAACTCTTTTTTGTAGCCGATGGCGATGGCGGACACCTTTTCGCAAACGGCTTCAAACAGCACGCTGAAAACAGGAAAATCGTTTCAGAAAATACAAGAGCAAAAAAGAGCGGCAAGACGAGGAAGAGATAAAAAATATGAATCTCATTGAAAGATTTCAAGACGAACTTTATTCTCTGGCTTTAAGCCTCACATATGATGCAGAAATATCCAAAAAGGCGGCATTGGATGCATTTGAAAAAACGCTGCCCGCATCAAGCGGGGATTTTTCGCGCATAAAAGCCGAACTTTTTAAAAATATGCTCTCGGAATTGGGTTTTTTTGACATAAAGAAAAACAATAGCCAAGCGGCGGATATAGTAAGCCTCATAAAAAAGAGTTTGCCTCTCTTTGACAAAAAAACTTTCGTCTTAAAATATGAATTCAATGTCTCGGTAGCCGACATATCTTATATTTTAGGCGTCCCGGACATTAAAGTGAAAAAATCGCTTTTGGCAAGCGTTAGAAAAGTGATGAGAAAAATGAAGGAGGATAAAGATGACTTGCGATGAATTAACAAATGAAATAATTCTTTACTATTCAAATGAACTCCCGCCTGAAAAAGTTGAAGAGTATAAGAGACATACTATGATTTGCCGTCAATGCGCGAGATTTTCTTTTGACATCAGGGAAGCAATTCAATACATACAAGATTATTCCCCAAAAATTGAGAAAATAGATTTGTTGTTAGAAGACGATAAGGGGTCAAAATGAAAGTTTATTTAGACAATAGCGCCACTACAGCCGTTGATACGGATGTGATAAATGAAATGCTTCCTCTTTTCTCTTTGTTTTACGGAAACGCTTCAAGTTTCCACTCCTACGGCAGACAGGCGAAGAAAATTTTAGAGGACAGCCGTCAAAAAACAGCCTCTTTTATAAAAGCGGATGCCGACGAAATAATTTTTACAGGTTGCGGAACAGAAGCCGATAATATAGCGTTATTCGGCGCTCTGGACGCTATCGGCTCAAAAGGGCGCATAATTACCACAAAAATAGAGCATCACGCCGTCTTGCATTCTTTTAAGCGTCTTGAAAATTTAGGATATGAAGCCGTTTATTTAAATGCCGATAAAAATGGAGTCATTTCTCTTGACGAATTGAAAAATTCAATAACGGACAACACTCTTCTTGTAAGCATAATGCACGCAAATAATGAAATGGGCGCCATAGAGCCGATAAAAGAAGCGGCGCAAATTATCTCTGAAATAAACAAAACGAGAAAAGAAAAAATTGTTTTTCATATGGATGCCGTTCAAACTGCGGGCAAAATTCCGATAGATGTCAAGGATTTGGGCATAGATTTGCTCGCTATGTCGGCGCATAAATTCAATGGACCAAAAGGCATAGGCGCTCTTTATGTAAAAAGCGGAACAAAAATATCCCCCGTAATGTTCGGCGGACATCATGAGAACAATTTAAGACCAGGCACTGAAAATGTCCCTTATATAGCTGGTCTTGCCAAGGCGCTTGAGGTCAATATAAACAATATAGATGAGAATTATAAATCTGCGGCGCTTTTAAAAGACAAATTGCAAAGCGGCATATTAAAAAGCATACCCGACATTTCCATCAACGGAGATTCCAAAACAAATCTGCCTTATATTTTAAATGCCGGCTTTAATTATATTGAAGGAGAGGCTCTGCTTTTGAAGTTGGATATGGCGGGTATTGCGGTTTCAACGGGGTCGGCATGCGCATCCGGCAGTTCAGAGCCGTCGCACGTTTTATCCGCTATGGGGATAGACCCTGTTTCAGCCCAAGGCGCTATCCGTTTTTCCTTTAATCATTGCAATACTGAAAAAGAAATAGATTATGTTTTAGAAGTCTTGCCTAAAATTGTTGAAGAATTGAGAAAAATGTCTCCGCTGAAAAAAGTTTAAAAACCAATCAAAAAACTGCCAAAAAATCCATCCGTTTATCGCAATCAAATCAAGACGGAAGTTTTGAAAATCATAACTTTAACTCTATGAGTTTATACATTTTGGAAAGTTTTAAAATAAAGAGACAGCAAGCGAAATCTCAAGTAAA
>JAIRQB010000095.1 GCA_031256695.1 Elusimicrobiota bacterium
TTCACAAAATACTCGGCTTAAAAATCTTGCCGCTTTTATATCAGTTTGGATTTATCCTAAAAGACGTAGAAGTTTTTAAATAAACCCGCTATTAGCGCCGCAGGCGGCGGCAGTTTTAGACGGCAAAGGGAGGTTTCAATGCAGAAAATCAATGAAAAAGTTGAAAAGGTTTATGGAAAATATCCTCAAAAAGTTTTGCAAATAGGAGAAGGGAATTTTTTAAGGGCTTTTGCCGATTGGATGATTGACGAGGCAAATGAAAGAGGCGATTTTAAAGGCTCTATCCTTTTATGCTGTCCAATCAAAGCGGGTATGGAAAAAGTTATAAATGAGCAAGACGGGCTTTATACTTTGATTATGCGCGGCATAGAAGACAAAAAGCCTATATCTAAAACAAGGCAAATAACTTCTGTCTCAAAATGCATAAATCCCTATCAAAATTTTGAAGATTTTTTAGAAGCGGCAAGAAATCCTGATATTGAAGTTGTAATTTCAAATACCACTGAAGCGGGCATAGCCTACAATGAAAATGACAAACAAAGCGATACTCCGCCTTCATCTTTCCCCGCAAAAATCACAGTCCTTTTATACGAGAGATTTAAAACTTTCAAAGGCAGTCTTGCAAAAGGCTTGCTTTTTTTGCCCGTTGAATTGATAGACAATAACGGCATTTACCTTAAAAAATATGTCCTGCAATATGCGCGGCAATGGAAATTAGGCGATGATTTTATTGCTTGGATTGAAAAAGCAAATAAATGGACAAATACTTTAGTTGACAGAATAGTGACAGGATACCCGAAAGACGATATAGAAAGCATAAAACAGAATTTAGGATATGAGGATAATTTAGTTGTAACTTGCGAACTTTTTAATCTCTGGGTTATAGAAGGCAAAAAAGAATGGGCTGATATTTTTCCTATACATAAAGGCAAGGCTAATGTTTTGTGGACTGAAGACGTAAAGCCCTATAAGATGAGAAAAGTGCGCATTTTAAACGGCGCTCACACGGCAACAGTGCCTGCGGCTTTTTTAGCGGGGCATAATTTTGTTTTAGATTTTATAAACGACGAAGTTTTTAAAAATTATTTAAACAAAATTCTTTTTGAAGAAGTAATTCCGACTTTGGATTTGCCTAAAGCGGATTTAGAAAGTTTCGCAAACAATGTGTTTGCGAGATTTTCAAATCCTTATATAAAGCATTCTCTTTTAGATATAAGTTTAAACTGCTCCTCAAAATTTAACGCCCGCTGCCTGCCTACTATCCTTGAATATAAAAAAAGAATGTCTAAACTGCCTAAACTTTTAACTTTTTCTTTCGCCGCTTTTATAAAGTTTTATTTGGGCGAAATGCTTGACGGGAAATTTACGGGGAAAAGAGAAAATGGAGAGACTTATCAAATAAAAGACAATGCGGAAGTTTTGGAATTTTTTGAGAGTTTTAGAAATAAAAATCTAAATGAAATAGATTTAGTCAGCGCCGTCTTGTCTAATCAATCTCTTTGGGACGGCAAAGATTTAACAGAAATTGACGGGCTCTCTGATGCTGTTGCTGATAATTTAAAAAAGATAAAAAAAGACGGCATAAAAGAAACTATAAAATCGGCGGTCTGCGATGGAAATTAAATATACAGATTTTATGGAATTAAGCGATAAGTCTGCTTTAAAAGCAAGACTAAAAGAAATTAAGCATATCGCTATGGATATGGACGGAACGCTGTATCTGGGCGCAAATATTTTCCCATACACTATTGCAAGCTTGCAAAGTTTTAAAGACAAGGGCATTTTGTATTCTTTTCTGACAAATAACCCCACAAAAAATGCCGGCGATTATTTAGAGCATTTAAAATCAATGGGGATTTTTGCTTTAAGAGAGGAAATTTATACGACAGTCCAAGCCTCAATATCTCATTTGAAATCAAAACTCCCGCAGGCAAAAAAACTTTTTCTATTAGGCACTGAAAGTATGATAAAAGAATTTGAAGAGGCGGGCTTTATCTCGGCTCAAGACAGCCCAGACGACAAACCTGACGCTTTAGTAGTCAGTTTTGATAAATCTCTCGTCTATTCCCGTCTTTGCCGAGCGGCTTGGTGGGCAAAATTAGGGCTGCCTTATATAGCCACAAACCCCGATAGAGTATGCCCTACTGATTTGCCGACAGTTTTAGTTGATTGCGGCTCAATATGCGCCGCTATAGAATATGCCGTAGGCAGAAAGCCTGATAAAACTATAGGAAAGCCCGACCCGTCTATGCTTGACGGGATTTTGCAAAAATACAATTTAGCGCCGAAAGAAATAGCGATGATTGGAGATAGGCTCTATACAGATATGAAAATGGGGAAAGATGCGGGCGCTTTATCCGTTTTAGTTTTGACGGGCGAGACAAAAATAGAAGACGTCAAAAAATCGTCTTTTAAGCCCGATATTGTAGTTGACAAGATTTCTGATTTTGCAGAGTTATTGAATTTGCCGCAATAAAATTAAATAAGAGGAAAAGAAAAACGGCGCATAAAAGATGAAAAACATTCTTGGGAACAAATAATGCGTTTTAGCAAAGAGCATAATTTTGAATTAAAAAGCAGTCCGCAATACTCTTTAATAAAATATAAGTTGTTTCACAGCGCCGCATTACTGCATAAAAGAATTTTTTCAAATATGGTTGAATTTTATCTATTCGGAAAATTTAGAGTTTGGACAATTAAAATAATAGAAAATCTATGGCGGGGGTAATGAATACAGGCATTTTGAATTCTAAAAAACAAGAGGGAAAAATGAATAAGAAAATTGTCGCATTTTTATTTTTAATTTCAGTTTTTTACGGCGCGGCAAATGCCGCTATAAATTCTGATTTGCAAAGGCAAATAAACAATGCTTACGATAGTTTTAAAGACGGACAATACTATCGGGCTGTCAATATCTATGAAACTTTGATTAAAGTTGAAAAAATTAAAAATCCTTTTGTCTTTTACAATCTTTCAAACTCCTATTATAGAGTAGGCGATTTAGCAAATGCCGTTTTAAATATAGAAAAAGCCTATCAACTCAATCCGCGGGACGGCGATATAAGGAAAAATAGAAATTTTCTTTTATCCCAAAGCGGGCAAAATATATCCGCTTTTTCAGATTCTTTGACGAGTCTTTTTTCTCTAAATGAGATAACGGTTTTTTCAAGTTTTATTTTGATTGTCTTGTTTTTATCTTTAACGCTTTTTCTGTTCTATAAAAAAGTTGTCTTAAAAAAAATAATCATAGTTTTAAGCGCCGTTTTTGTTTTGTCAGTATTCCTTACCTCTTTAAAAGCCTCTATAGTTTTAGAAGACAGAGCCGTAGTTTTAACTCCTTCAGTTTTAAAAAGCGGACCTTCTGAAAACAGCGCAGACCTCTACAATATAGGGGAAGCGCAAATTGTCAAAATTGTTTTAGAAACAGATATGTGGAGCAGGATTGATTTTGTTTCGCCCGACGGCATTTTAGACGGCTGGATAGAAAACAACAGACTGGGTAAAATCTGATGGGAAAAATCGCAATTTTCGGCGGCTCTTTTGACCCGGTTCACAATGCCCACATTCAGATGGCGCATCTTTCCTTGCAAATAAAAGATTTAAAGAAAATCATTTTTACGCCCGCCTTTAGCCCGCCTCATAAAAACAAAGTTTTAACGCCGCATATTCACAGGATAAAAATGCTTAAAACAGCCTCCGCTGATTTAGAAAAAACTGAAATCAATTTATATGAGATAGAAAAAAGCGGCGTAGTTTATTCTTATCAAACGCTGGATTATTTTCAATCTATTTATCCCTCAGATGAAATTTTTATGCTAATAGGCTCGGATTCATTGAAGTCTCTCAAAACTTGGGCAAAAATAGACTATATCGCCTCTAAATATAATTTTATAGTTGTAAAAAGAGGCAATGATGAAATAGGACAAGATTTAGAATTTTTAAGCCGCTGTCTTATTGTCAAAGAAGCCGCAGACGGCATTTCTTCAACTCAAATTAGAAATTTGATTTTAAGCGGCAAAGACGCTTCGCCTTTTTTAAATAAAGGCGTCTATACATATATAAAGGAAAATAAACTCTATGGATATGGAAAAAATTTATAAATTTTTATCTGAAAATTTAGACAAAGAGCGTTTTGAACATACTTTAAATGTCGCAAAACTCTCTGCCCGCCTTGCAAAAATACACGGGGAAAGCGTAGAAAAAGCCCGCCTTGCAGGTCTCTTGCACGATTGCTCTAAAAATAAAGACTATAAGAGACAGATAGATTTTTTTAAGGATAGAAAACAATTTAAGGGGTTTTCAGACCTTGCAAAATATGCGCCTTTTGCTTTGCACTCTTTCTCGTCGGCTATAATAGCGGAGGAAGTTTTTTTGATAAAAGACAAAGAAATTTTAGACGCTATTAAAAACCACACTTTTGCAAGCGTAAAAATGACGGCTCTTTCTAAAATACTTTTTGTATCAGATTCATCTTCTCTTGACAGAAAAGGAAAGCAAGCGCCTCTTATAAGAA
>JAIRQB010000016.1 GCA_031256695.1 Elusimicrobiota bacterium
CGCAATCCATTTTTCCTTTTGAAAGGCAAACAGCAGAAGCAAAAACGGACAAAAGCCCAAACCTTCCAGTGTCATTCCCGAGTTGCCCTCTATAAATAAGGCAACTCAAGAAGGCGGGAATCCCTGTTGTCTTTGTCTTTGCCTTTGGAAAGACAAACGGCAGAAAGCAAAAACGGACAAAAGCCCAAACCTTCCAGTGTCATTCCCGCGTTGCCCTCTATAAATAAGGCAACTCAAGAAGGCGGGAATCCCTGTTGTCTTTGTCTTTGCCTTTGGAAAGACAAACGGCAGAAAGCGGTGAACACCTTATAATAAACAGTGATTCCCGCCTTCGCGGGAATGACACCCGGGTTTGGCTTTATCGTTAGTATCGTGCGCAAACACATAGCGCCCAACGGTGTCATTGCGGCGTGCGCAAACGCATAGCGCTGCCGCAATCCATTTTTGCCGTCGTCGGTGTCATTGCGTCATGCGCAAACACATAGCGCTGCGCAAACGCATAGCGCTGCCGCAATCCCTGTTGCCGTTTCTAAACTGTCTTTTTCCTAAATTTTTAACTCTTAACTTTTAACTTTTAACTTTTAACTCTCAATTTTAAAATGGATTCCGTCTTGCGACGGAATGACACCCGGGTTTGGCTTTATCGTTAGTATCGGGCGCAAACACATAGCGCTGCGCAAACACATAGCGCTGCGCGAACACATAGCGCTGCTCAAATACATAGCGCTGCGCAAACACATAGCGCTGCGCAAATGGAGATAATATTATGAAAAGAAAATTATTTTTTATTCTTATTCTTTCCGCTTCAGTCTGTTTTGCCGAAAAGGCGCAGGCAACGTCTTTTGATGATTTCAGCAATGCAATTAAAAATGATAATTATGATATAGACTTGTCGCCATATACTCCGATTATTTTTACAAACACAATTCTTGGCTTCCCGGAGTATCCATATTATCAAGATAATATTGGCGACAGCGGAACAATCAGAGGTCTGTCGGGAGATGATTATGCTGAACTTAAAGGCGCAGGCTATGATTGGCGCGGATTTTTCTTTAGGGCAAAACAAATGAACTGGACGGGAAATTTGCTTATTTCTGATTTTTCCTTACATATCCACCAAGGTCAATCCGCTATTTTTGCCGACGGAGCATCAGAGATAACTTTTTTTAATTCATCGGCAACTTTTGCAAATAATATAGAGTTTATCCGCTGCGAGAATTCAAATCTTTTATTTGACAATTCCACAATAACCTTTAAAGACAATGAATCAAATTTTACATTGTGGGGATGGGGCAATTCGCATTTTTTAAATTCTCAAGTAACATTTATTGGCGGGAAGTTCACTATAGTTAGGTTTTCAGATCTTTCTTTTTTAAATTCTACAGCCTCTTTTGTAAATTCAAGCGCTTATATAGGAGGTCCCGTAACTTTTTATGCTATTGATTCTCAGATGAGTTGGACAGAAGGCGGCAAAGTATTTGAAGCCTCATTAGAATCATATTTGTTTTTTGAAAGGGCAGTTATAAGTTTTACAAGCAATACAATAGACGGCGCTGGAGGAATTGCCGTAGGATATGGAGATACTGGGGAGTTTAATGGAACTCCCAGATTTACTTTTACATCGGCAACAGTAAATTTCATAGAAAACACCGTTCAAGACGGCGGCATTATTTTTGCAAGGCAATCAAGTTTTACTTTTATAAATTCATCAGCGAGTTTTATAAGGAATAGTTCGGCATCCGCTATGGCATTATTTAAGCGTTCAGAATTTTATTTTTACAATTCCACAGCGCTTTTTATAGACAATGCGGGCGTTTCAAGCGGCGGCGCTATTTTTGCAACTGATAATTCAAAAATCTTTTTTGAAAATTCAAGCCTAACTTTCACGGGAAATAAAGCAAACTTTGCAGGCGGCGCTATTTTTGCAACCGATGGTTCAAAAATCATTTTTGAAAATTCAAGCGTCGCTTTTACGGGAAACAAAGCAAACTTTGCAGGCGGACTTTTTTATATAGGGCAAAATAGCGGCATATCTATTTTTGCGGGCGGCAATGATATTTTATTTATAGACAATAGCGCCGCAGGCAGGCTCAATGATATTTATTTTGAAGGCTCAGACGGCTATTTAGAACTTTCGGCAAATGCAGGGCGGCAAATAATAATGGAAGGCGGCTTTTTGGGCGGCAATTACAGTAGCAGGATTACTAAAACGGGCGACGCTTTTTTTCATATAAAAGAGACGGCGCAAGTTGATTATAAAGGCAGATTTGAAATTTTATCAGGCATTACAAGTTTTTCTGTCACAAGCAGCGCAATAGGAACATTACAAATAGCAGACGGCGCTTCATTTATATTAGACGGAGAAATTCAGCACAAGATATTTTTATCAAATTTAGATGCCGAAGGTTTTTTAAGAATAAATATAGATTTGACAAACCGTGTTTCAGACATTTTTGAAATAGACGATTATCTGAGGGCAGTTGAAGGCTCTACTCTGTCAATCAATCTTTATGGCTCGCTCGGAAACGATTATCACAATATCAATATATTTCATATAAAACAGGGAATTGACAATAGATTAAACGGTTTTTTCAATTATCTATTTGCAAACGGCGCAAGCAATATAAGCGTCTGGTATGATTACAACAATATGTCTGTGGGCAGATATATGATAGGGCGCGCTAGCGCAAATAATTGGATATATTTTAATTCAGTTGAAAACACTCCTTGGAATATTTTTGCTTGGGATTATCGCAACGTCGCTGACGGCGGAATTATTTTCTTAAATGAATACACAAAGGCTGAGGAGAGGTATGACAGTTCAGGAACTGTTATCAGTATTCCAATTGCTTTGGGCTCGGCGACAAACAGCAATTTTGCAATAGATGGGCAGGGGCAGGTTTTATACTCAGAGGGCAGACAGGATTTAGGTTTTAGAATTTTTAACTCTTCTATAACTTTTACAGATATAACTTTGGAAGCATTTCGCGCTAGTCAAGATTCAACGGGGACAGCGGAGTCGGGCGGGGCAATTTATGCAGACGGCTCGCATCTTTATTTTGGGGATGCGGTAAAGTTTTTTTCCAATGGTTCAAATTACGGCGGGGCAATTTATGCGAAAGAATCTAATTTTTATTTCTATGGCGAGGAAATAGAGTTTTTATCAAACGGCGGCAATCAAGGCGGGGCAATTTATTCTACTTCCTCTTATTTTCACATTGACGGCGCTTCTTTAAAGTTTTCAGGAAACAATACGAATTTAGGCGGGGCTATCGTCGCTCGCAATTCAAGTTTTGTTTTTTCAAATTCGCTTATAAATTTTGAAAACAATGCGGGCAGCGGCGGGGGCGACGGATACGGGGGCGGCATTTATTCTCACTATTCAACTTTTACTTTTTCAAATTCTCTTATAAATTTTTCAGGCAATTCCTCATTTTTAAGAGGCGGCGCTATTTATTTGCAAAATTCAACTTTTATTTTTTCAAATTCGCAGTTAAATTTTTTAGACAATGAAACGACTAATTACGGCGGCGCTTTTTATATAGACGGCGGCAGCGTGATAATAAGCGGCGGAAACAATGATATTTCTTTTTTAGGAAACAAAGCGGGAGGAAATCCTAATGATTTCTATTTTGATTTAGGCGGCGCTTATTTAGAATTATCGGCAAATGCAGGGCATACAATAATAATGGACGGCGGCATAATGGGCGGGAATACAGACACAACTATTAAAAAAAGCGGCGACGCTGTTCTTTATATAAAAGAAACGGCGCAAGTTGATTATAAAGGCAAATTTGAAATTTCTGAGGGCATTACAAATTTTTCAGTTATAAAAAGTTCCATCAATGTTTTGGAAATAGCGCAAGGCGCTAATTTCATTTTTGACGGCGAAACCGCTCACGAAATTTATTTACAAAATTTAATTACAAGCGGGACTTTGAGCATAAATATTGACATAGCAGCGGGCATTTCAGACATTTTTGAAATAAGCGGCATAATGAAAGCGCTTGAAGGTTCTTCGCTATGCGTCAATTTTTACAATGGACTTTATTATTACGGCGACGATATAAATATCTTTCATCTTTATAACGGCTTTGCGGGCGGCGATTTAGATTTTTCATATTTACTCGGCAATGGGAGATATTCTTTGATTTTAGACCCCAATGAAGACAACAGCGGGCGCAGGCTCGCTAAACTCGGGAGATATTCTGTGATTTTAGACCCCAATGAAGACTGGATTAAACTTCAATATATAAGTCCGCCAAATCCTTCTGTGGGGTCTTTTTACGCTAATTTAAGCGCTCTTTCCGCTATGACGCTTGGAGGATATGGGATTTGGTCTGATGTCGGCAAAGTTTATATAGATTGGGGGGGGGGTGAGAGCGGAAGAGAATACGAGAAAAAAGAGATATGGATTGCGGGCGATACTTTTGGTTTAAACAATTTCAGCGGCAATGAAGATTTTAAAGTTTCAGCGCTTGGTTTTCAGGCGGGTTATGATATTTTTAGAAATGGCGGTATTTTTGCTTCTTATCAATCTATGACGGCAAAACAGGGAGGGGTAAATGCGGCAATTGTTAATTTTGAAGGAGGCGCATACAAGACTTGGAAAGCCGCCGATTCTTTTTTAGTCAGCGCTATAGCAAGTTTAAGTCATCAAAGTTTTGACATTGAATATCAGCTTTCCGCTTCATTTAGCGCAAACGCATTAAAATTTTTAGTAGAGGGCGGATACTTTAATATCAAAATGCCGCTTGATTTATTTATGGCTATGCGCGGGGCATATACAATAAGCGGCGATATAGAAGACAGCGCGGCAGATTTTGAGGCGAACAATTATTATAAGGCTGAAATTTTAGCGGGAGCAAAGAAGGATTATAGAGCGTCGGATAAAATAAAAATCAATGGGAAAGGTTTAGTGGGAGTTCCAATTATTGTCTCTCAGGAGCGTCCGAGCGTCAGAGCGGACGGCGATGAATTTTTTGGAGCAAAACAGAATGGTTTTTTTGGAGGACTTGAAATCAAGGGGCAATATGAAATAGACAAAAGGTTTGTTTTATTTGCCGATATAAAGTCTGAAATCGGCGCAGAGATGATGAGTTATGGACTTACTTTTGGATTGTCTTTTAGTCCGTCTGCTTCTTATAAAGGGACTGAAATTCTGCAATCTGAACCTTCAAAAGTTTCTGATAAAAAAGCGGGAGTGAAAGTTTCAGCAGATGAGAAAATAGATAAAAAAGCGGATACAAAAGAGACGGAAACATTGCAGAATAAAACGCAGGGCATTTCCAATCAAAAAACTGCTGTAAAAAAGACAACTGCAAAAAAGACAACTGCAAAAAAGAAAACACCCAGACGCAAAAGATAAAACCTCTTGTATTGTCATCAAAGGCAAAAGCGTAAGTCTTGTTGTCATTGCCAAAACTCGGGTGTCATTGCGTCTTGCGCAATTCTGATAGAGACAAGTGCGCTGCGCAAACACATAGCGCTGCCGCAATCCATTTTTCCTTTTGAAAGGCAAACAGCAGAAGCAAAAACGGACAAAAGCCCAAACCTTCCAGTGTCATTCCCGAGTTGCCCTCTATAAATAAGGCAACTCAAGAAGGCGGGA
>JAIRQB010000131.1 GCA_031256695.1 Elusimicrobiota bacterium
TTTTATCTATAAATTCGGCGAGCAGATTTCGCCAATGGATAGAAATCCGAATTTAAAAGTCCCCGTAAAACCCGTAGAAGAGAGAGCGAGATTTGAATATAGACCTTTGGGGACGCGGACTTTTAGAATGCTTGCCGCTTGGTTTGAAACCGCTCAATATTCTTTAACTCCTCAAGCCAAAGAGATGATAAGAGAAGCCGCCTCTGAAATAAAGAAATACAATTATCAGAAAATCACTATAGAAGGTCACGCCGACTCCACTGGGCGCGAATCTTTCAATAAAGCGCTTTCAATTATGAGAGCCAGAGCCGTCTATGAGGAGTTATACAATAACGGCATACCTTTGGAGAAAATGGAATATATTGAATTCTTCGGCTCTGAAGAGGCTGTAGCGCCGAATGATACTCAATCGGGCAGAGCCAGGAATAGAAGGGCTGAACTCGTGATAGATTATGTAATGGATTCCGAATCTTTACAAAGACTGCGTCAATATGAGCAAGAAGAAGAGAGAAATAGAATCTATATGCAAGAGCAGGGCGAAGGCAAGAAAGAGGGCGCTGTCAGAGGCATAATAGTTCCTGCCGAAAACAAAATAGACATTCCTCAAAGACAGAGAGTAACTTATATAAGTCAAGAGCCTGCGACGCAAGAAAATATAGGCGTTCAAAATAAAACAAATCGTCGGCAAATCAAGAATGTTAAAACCAGAGATTTAGTTTCTGAAGAAGCAGAAAAAAGAACAGGCTTTGATATAGAAATAGATATGGACGAGGCAGTTTCTGTTCCGATAGAAAATACAAGACCAGCCCCCGCTAATGTTTTAAATGCTCCCAAATCCCAAGGCGTTCAGAATTCTCAAAATACAAGGCAAAGAGCAGACCCCAATGATGAGAGATTAAAGTATATAGATGTTGAATCTTTTGAGATAGATTTAGACGCCGATTTATAAACAGGCATTTCATCCGATAAATGCCGGAATTCTTCGCAAACAGAAATAGATGTCCTGCCGTAAAATTGTTTATCCTTTCTAAAAACACCCGCCGTCAAATTAAAATCAAAACCTTTTCCGTCAAATCTATTTTCCTGCAATTGCCTTTTCTTAACAAGAGGTAATTCATTTTTTAAGGCATTCCATTTTTCTATTGTATTTTTGAAAAGACAAAAACTTTAAAATTAAAATTGCTAAATAGCCGCTTATTTCAGCGCCTTTGAATAACTTAAAAAAACGGCGGCAAGGTATAATGCCTCTGCTCCGCCGCATTTTTTGCTCTGCAAACAGCCTAAAAGAAGGAGACGAAATGTTTTCAAAAAAATATCTGTTAAATGATTTAATTTTAGATGCAAAGAATTTAAGCCCAAGGACGCAGATTTTGCTGTCGGGAACTCTTTATACGGCAAGGGATGCCGCGCACAAAAACATAATCGCCTCTCTTGACAAAAATGAAGAACCGCCTTTCCCTTTGAAAAACAGCGCTATTTATTATTGCGGTCCTTCTCCTGCGGCGCCGGGTCAAATTATAGGCGCTTGCGGTCCTACGACTTCTCTGAGAATGGATATTTTTACTCCCCGACTGCTCAAAGAGGGTGTTAAGGTTTTTATAGGAAAAGGAAAAAGGGCTGATTTTGTTATGAGAGATTTGAAAAAACACAATGCGCTCTATCTGTCCGCCGCAGGCGGCATAGCCGCTTTGCTTTCTCAAACTGTGAGAAAAGCGCAACTTTTATGTTTTAAGGAATTGGGAACAGAGGCTGTCTATAAATTGGAAGTTGAAGATATGCCTTTGATTGTCAATTGACATTAAAATTGAAATGAAAATTCAATTGTAATTAAAGAATAAAAACAAAATGGAAAATAAAACTCTTGCAAGATATGCGGGCAAAACGGCTTTTGGGACGGCTCTTTCAAGGATATTGGGCTATATAAGGGATATGCTGATTGCGCAATTTTTCGGCGCCGGTATTTTTGCAGATGCATTTTATGCCGCATTTAGAATACCCAATCTTTTCAGAAGAATGCTTGGAGAAGGTTCTTTTTCAGCCGCTTTTATACCCGTCTTTTCTCAATATCTGCAGACTGAGAAAAAAAAACAAACTCAAGAAGTTTTAAACGCCGTCTTTACCGCTCTTTTGCTGATTTTAGCGGCTATTACAATTTTAGGAATGTTTTTTGCGCCGCAACTTGCCAAAATCATCGCTTGGGGTTTTACAAGCAATCCTGAAAAAATGGATTTGACTATAGAACTCACAAGGCTTATGTTTCCTTTCGTCTTTTTTATATGCCTTGCGGCTTTTCTGCTCGCTGTTTTAAACACTCTTTATTCTTTCTTTATCCCAGCCCTTGCTCCCGCATCTTTAAGTTTTGCTGAAATTTTTTATGTCTTGCTTTTTACTCCTCTCATAGTATTCCCTCAAAATCAAATCAAAGGGCTTGCCTTTGCCGTAATAGCGGGCGGACTTTTGCATTTTCTCATTCAATATCCTGTTTTAAAAAAATTGGGCTGGGGGCTGCATTTCCATATCAATTTTAAACACCCCGCTATAAAAAAAATAGTCTTTCTTATGATTCCTTCTGTAATAGGTCTATCTGTTGACCAAATAAACGCTTTTGTTGACAATATCTGCGCTTCTTTTTTGGCAAACGGCTCTATCGCCGCTATGTATTATTCAAATAGAGTAATGCAATTGCCTCTTGCAATTTTTGGTCTCGCTCTTGCTTCAGTCTCGCTGCCCGCTATGTCTAAAGCGGCAGCCGTAAACGACATAAAAAATATAAAAGAATCTCTCAATTATTCATTGCGTTTTTCAATTTTCACATTGCTGCCTGCGGCATTTGGTCTTATGATAATAGGCTTTCCAATAATAAGAGTTTTATTTGAACGCGGCAGTTTTGATTTAAACGCTTCTATAATGACAAACAGCGCTCTTTTCTATTATTCGCTCGGCATTCCCGCTTATTCTTGCGCCA
>JAIRQB010000148.1 GCA_031256695.1 Elusimicrobiota bacterium
AAAATAACCAAACTGCTCTGCAAAATCTGCGCCGCTTTCTTTAAGGCTTCGGCAGGAGCGATAGAGCCGTCAGTCCAAATTTCCATTATCAGTTTTTCATAATTTAAAGTTTGTTCCACCCTTGTATTCTCAACTTCGTAGTTGACCTTTACAATTGGAGAAAACAAAACGTCCATAAGAATAGAGCCTACAGGATAAGACGAGGATTTAAATTCATCAGCAAGAACATAGCCTCTGCCGGAAGAAACTTCTATCTCAATTTGCAAGGAAGCATCGCCGTCCAAATTGGCTATCTCTTGCTCCAAGTTCATTATCTCTACGGAAGCGTTTTTTTCAATGTCTTCGGCAGTCACCGCGCCGGCTTTCTTAACATTTAAATATAACTTTTCAGGTCCATCGGAGTGCATTTTAAATCTAAGTTTTTTTAAATTTAAAATTATCTGGGCGGCATCCTCTTTTACGCCTTTCAAAACAGCAAATTCATGCGGAACGCCTTCAATTTTTACAGAAGTTACAGCAACGCCTTCCAAACTTGACAAAAGAACGCGACGCAAAGAATTTCCGATGGTATGCCCGTATCCTCTGTCAAAAGGCTCTGCAGTAAAACGCCCATAAAACTTTGTAGCAGTTTTTTCATCTAAAACAATTTTACGCAATTTTTGTAAATCTACCATTATATAAACCTCGCTTAACAGATTTTAAAATCCGTCATTATTTTATTTTGAATAATATTCAACGATGAGATTGCTGTTTATAGGCTGAGATATTTCATCTGCGATAGGCTCGCTTATAACAGAACCTTCTACTTTGTCTTTGCTAAAAGCAAGCCAAGGAGCGATATTTGCGGAGGGCTTTTCAATTAGATTTTTTACGGCGGAGTTGTTTTTATACTTTTCAGACGCCGTTATAATGTCGCCGGCTTTCACTTGATAGCGGGCAATATCTATTTTTTTTCCATTGACTAAAATATTTCCATGCCCTATCGTCTGCCTTGCCATCATTTTTGAAGAAGCAAATCCCAGACGATAAACGACATTGTCAAGACGCATTTCCAACAATTTAATTAAATTGTATCCGGTGGAACCAGACATTTTTTCAGCAATTTCATAATAATGTTTAAACTGTTGCTCGGTCAAATTATAAAACCGCCTCGCTTTCTGCTTTTCGCGCAAATGCTTGGCATATTCAGACATTTTGCCTTTAGGAACTCCGTGCTGTCCTGGCGCATTCTTGCCTCTCTTTCTATCAAGAGCGCATTTAGAAGAACACCTTTCTCCTTTTAAAAACAACTTCTCCCTTTCACGTCTGCATAACTTGCATACCGAACCAAGATATCTTGACATCTATTGCTCCTTAAAAATTTTCTGCAAAATCAGCCTTTGTAATAAGAGGCTAAAATGCAATAGCCTTTTTATACCCTTCTTGGCTTAGGCGGACGACAACCATCGTGAGGAACTGGGGTAATATCCCTTATGGAAGTGATGATAAGCCCAGCGCCTTGCAATCCTCTGATGGCAGTTTCTCTCCCAGAACCAGGACCTTTGACTAAAACTGCGACCTGACTCACCCCCATATCAACCGCTTTTTTTCCGGCATCAGCAGCCGTCATCTGAGCGGCAAAAGGAGTGCCTTTTTTTGTTCCTTTAAATCCGCTGCCGCCGGCAGATGCCCAAGTTAGAGTGTTTCCTCTTTCGTCTGTTATATTAACTATAGTATTGTTAAAAGACGACAAAATATAAGCCTTTGCCACGGCTCCGGTATATCTTCTCTTTCGGGAGACGATAATTTTCTTTTCAATCGCCATTTGACCTCCATTTATCGGTGCAATAATCTTCATATTGCTCATCCTTTTTTACCTGGCGACGGCGCTTTGCCTGCACCCACAGTTTTTCTCTTGCCTCTTCTCGTGCGGGCATTGGTTTTAGTCCTCTGTCCTCTGACCGGCAAGTTCCTTCTGTGCCTCATTCCTCTATAGCTGCCTATATCTATCAGCCTTTTGATATTCTGCTGTATTTCCCGTCTTAAATCGCCCTCTACTTTCAAATTTTTTGTGATTAAATTATTGATTTTATTAACTTCTTCTTCAGTCAAATCCTTTACCCTTTTTGACGGTTCTAAAGAGAGTTCTTTTATAATCTCAGAAGAGACGACAGGACCTATGCCGTAAATATACCTTAAAGCAATGTCAAGCCTTTTGTTGTTGGGTAAATCAACACCAGACACTCGCGCCATTAACATCCTCCAAATTTCTTATTTTATAATTGCATTTTTGACTGACAGACGAAAAATAGAAATCAACCCTGCCTTTGCTTATGTCTCGGGTCTGAGCATATAACCCTGACAACTCCCTTTCTCTTGACAACTCTGCATTTTTGACACATAGTTTTTACCGACGCTCTAACTTTCATAAATACCTCGCAAATTCTACTTGTCTCTGTAAATAATTCTGCCTCTAGTCAAATCATATGGCGATAATTCCAATTTAACATTATCGCCTGGCAAAATTCTTATATAGTTCATTCTCATCTTGCCACATATATGAGCCAATACAATATGCCCATTTTCAACCTGCGCTTTAAACATAGCATTGGGCAATGCCTCTAAAATTTTCGCATCAAGAGTTATTTTTTCTTCTTTAGCCATTTTACACCTTTGTCAAAATTTCATTTCCGCTGTCATTGATAGCCACAGTATGCTCAAAATGGGCGCTCAAACTTCCATCTCTTGTAGCAATAGTCCAAGAGTTATCCAACATATCAACTTCATATCTCCCGGCATTTAACATAGGCTCTATTGCTAAAACCATACCTGATTGCAACTTTATTCCAGTTCCCGCCTTTCCATAATTTGGAATAGGAGGATCTTCATGCAATTGCTTCCCTATCCCATGCCCTACAAAATCCCTTACTACTGAAAAACCGGCGCTTTCAGCCGTCCTTTGGACAGCATTTGAAATATCGCCAAGCCTATTGCCATTGAGAGCGTATTTTATGCCCTCGTATAAAGAAGCCTCTGTCTTATCTAAAAGTCTTGCTGCAATTTCAGACATTTTACCTACGGGATAAGTTCTTGCCGCATCGCCATAATATCCATCATATAAAACGCCGATGTCAACTGAAACTATATCTCCATCTCTTACTATTCTGCTTTTGTCCGGTATCCCGTGAACCACTTCATCGTTTATTGACACACAAGATGCCGTTGGAAAAGGATACTTTGAGCCGGCAACCCCTAAAAAAGCAGGAAACATATTTTTTGACCTAATATATCCGTCGGCAAATTTATCTATATGCTTTGTTGAAATACCAGGCTTTATTATATATTCCAATTGTTCCAACACTTCCGCTACAACTCGGCAGGCAACTCTCATTTTGTCTATTTCAGCAGAAGTCTTTAGTTCTATATTGTTTGTTTTAAAAAACAATTTATTTCCCGTTTCTTATAAATTTGCTTATCTGTCCAAAAACTTCTCTTTCGCTTTTAGAGCCGTCTATATCAATTAAAAGCCCGCCTTTTGAATAATATTCAATCAAAGGTTTTGTCTGCTTATCGTAAACAGAAAGTCTCTCTTTAACGATTTCTTCTTTGTCATCATCCCGCTGAATAAGATTTGAGCCGCACAAATCGCAAATGTTTTCCTTTTTAGGCGGCAAACTTTCAATATTAAAACTAGCACCGCAAGAGCATACTCTCCGTCCTGAAATTCTTTTAATAATTTCTTGATTGTCAACTTTTATTGAAAAAACTGCGTCTATCTTTATTATTTTAGTTTCCAACATCTTATCCAAAGATTGCGCTTGGCTTATAGTTCTTGGAAATCCGTCTAATAAAAAACCATTTTTTACATCATCTTTTGAAAGTCTGTCTTTTATCATATTGACAACTACTTCATCGGGAATAAGTTTTCCGGCAGACATCAGAGCGCTTATAGATGCATCGTTTTTTTTCGCCTCTCTAAACATATCCCCCGTTGAGAGATGAACAATACCGAACTCCTCGGCTATTTTTTTTGCTTGCGTTCCCTTTCCAGCGCCTGGCGGACCTAACAAAATATAATTTTTCATCTTA
>JAIRQB010000019.1 GCA_031256695.1 Elusimicrobiota bacterium
CGGAATCCGTTATTTCCTTGATTAACGCTTATAAAATTAAAAAGTTAAGAGTTATGAGCATCTGAAGTAAAATCTTTGCATAATTGCGTTTTAACTGAAGTGTTTTTATCGGAATTTGCTTTACGGCTTTTGCCGAAAAAGAGACATTGCTGAAGTCTTGCTTATATGGTCATAACTCATAATTCATAACGCTTAATTAAAAAAATGGACTGAGTCCATTGTTGTTAAAATAAAAAACGGGAGAATTGCTATGAAAAAAGTATTGGTTTTGTCTTTGGCTGCATTGTTGTCTGTCTTTCTTTTTGCCTGCTCGGGAAAGAAAGAGGCTAAAATTATCAAATTAGGTTATTCTCAAGGCGATACGACAGTTCTTTATAAAGGTCTTGCTGAATTTGCAAAACTTGTCAAAGAGCGTTCAAAAGGCTCTTTGGAAGTTCAGGTTTTCACCTCTTTGCAATTAGGCAATGATGAAGACGTAATTGAACAAGCAATACAAGGCGCTCCAGTGGCTCTTTTAACTGATGCCGCCAGAATGAGCAATTATGTAAAAGATATGGGAATTTTGATGATGGGCTTTTTCGCAGACAATTATGATGAATGCTTGGCTGTAACTGAAAGCAAGAGTTTTGCCGGCTGGGAAGAAGAACTTGTCAAAAACGGAATAAGAGTCCTCACTTTTAATCTCTATGACGGACCCAGAGATTTTTATTTAAATAAACCTGTAAATTCTCCGTCTGATTTGAAAGGGCAAAGAGTTAGAACTATAGGCTCTGCAGTCTGCACTGAAAGCGTCCGCGCTATGGGAGCAACTCCTATCGCTATGCCTTGGGGCGAATCTTATAATGCTCTTCAATCCGGCGCTATAGAAGGCGTTGAGGCTCAAGCGACTGCAACTTATCCCGCTAAACTCTATGAAGTGACAAAATACATAGTAAAAACAGACCATTTCCAACTTTTAAACGGCATAATAATCAGCGAAAAGTTTTATCAGACTTTAACTCCCGAAGAACAAAAAATTTTAGTTGACGCCGCAAAAGAAGCGGGCGCTAAAAATGCAAGGGCAGTAGAAGCCGCAGGCGCTGATTTAGAAGCGCAAATGGAAAAAGCAGGCATTACTATAATAAGACCAGACCGCGCTCCGTATAAGGCTTTAGTTGAAAGCGCTTATAAAAAACTCGGCTATGATAAATTGAGAGCGCAAATCTATGCGGAAATAGGCAAGAAATAGTTTTGAATTTTCTATAAAAATGTCCCGCTTTTTCAATAAAACATAAAGCGGGACATTTTTTTTGATTAAAACAATAATTCTTAACTCTTAACTTGTTGAAAGGAGTCTAAAATGAAATTAGGAATAGTAGGCTGCCTACTATTTTTTAGGAGTGTAAAATGAAATTAGGAATAGTAGGCTTACCAAATATAGGGAAATCAACGCTATTTAATGCTATTACAAATGCCGGAGCAGAAGTTGCCAATTATCCTTTCTGCACAATAAATCCTAATGTGGGCGCCGCTCCCGTAGAAGATAAAAGACTGGATTTTTTAGAAAATCTCTATCATTCAAAGAAAAAAATTCCTGCAATAGCAGAATTTACAGATATAGCCGGTCTTGTGAAAGGCGCTTCAAAAGGCGAGGGACTCGGCAATCAATTTCTATCCCATATAAGAGAGACTGCCGCAATAGTTCATCTTGTCAGGTGTTTTGAGGATAAAGATATTACTCACGTCTCAGGCGCTATTGACCCTTTAAGCGATATAGAAATTATAAATATGGAACTCATTTTTGCCGATTTGGAATCCATTGAGAAAAAACTTGAAAAATTAGAGAAAAATATCAGGCTAAACGATAAAACAATTTTGTCTCAAAGAGATTTGGCGGTGAAATTAAAAGAGCATTTAGGTTTAGGAAATCCCGCTAGGACTTTGATTTTAAAAGACGAAGAGGCAAAACTGCTGAAAGATTTCTTTTTAATCACAAGCAAGCCTATTTTATATGTATGCAATATAGCAGAGAAAGATTTAGGCGGCGCAGAAAATCCATATCAAAAACAAGTCAAAGAAATAGCGGCAAAAGAAGGAGCGGCGGCAATGTCTATTTGCGCAAAAATAGAGGCTGAATTGTCTGAACTCAGCGTCACGGAGCGGAGCGATTTTTTAAAAGAATTAGGTTTAGAAGAATCTGGTCTTAATAAACTCGTAAAAGCAAGTTATGAAACTTTAGGACTTTCAACTTTTTTAACGGCGGGCGAAGATGAGACGCGCGCTTGGACAATAAAGAAAGATTGTTTAGCGCCGCAAGCGGCTGGGGTAATTCATACCGATTTTGAAAAAGGCTTTATAAGGGCTGAAGTTATGAAATTTGACGATTTGTTTAGATTAGGCAATGAAAAAGCCGTCAGAGAGGCGGGTCTTTTAAAGAGCGAAGGCAGAGATTATAAAGTTCAAGACGGCGATATAATTGAATTTAAATTCAACGTCTAAATGGAGGTTAAAAATGCAAGACATAAACGCTTCTATTTCCCGCCTTTTAGACTATGCCGTCAAAAATAAAATGATTGCAGAAAGCGACAGACTTTGGGCTGCCAATGCCATAATTGCAAAATTAAAACTTCCCTCTTTTACGCAGGTAAAAATCAAAGAAAAACTCCCCAAATATCCCCGCCAAATACTTTCAGACATTTCAACTTTTGCGGCAGAAAATAAAATAATACAAGACTTGCCTTTCTCAAAAGATATTTTTGAAAACAGCATTATGGGAATTTTTTTGCAAAGACCTTCTGATTTTGTAAAAACTTTTCAAGAAATAGCGGCAAAAAAAAATATAAAAGCGGCGACAGACTATCTCTATGAAAAGGAATGTCAGAGTTGTTATATAAAAGTTCAAGAAATTGAGAAAAATATAGTTTGGAAGTCAAAGACAAAATACGGCTCAATAGACATCGCTATAAATCTCTCCAAGCCTGAAAAAACTCCGCAAGAAATAGCCTTAATCAAAGAGTTGGGCGCAAAAGGGTTGGCTGAAAATTCTTATCCAAAATGCCTGCTGTGCAGAGAAAACGAAGGTTTTGAAGGCGGCGCTTCCATAGCGCCGAAAAATAATTTGCGTTTGATTCCTTTAAAATTAGACGGCGAAACTTGGTATTTCCAATTTTCCCCCTACGTCTATTATAAAGAGCATTGCATTGTTTTTGACAGCCGCCATAAAGATATGGAGATAAAAAGCAAGACTTTCGCAAAACTCTTGGATTTTTTAGACAATTTTCCCCATTATTTTATCGGCTCAAATGCAGATTTGCCTATAGTGGGCGGCTCTATTTTAAATCACGACCATTACCAAGGCGGCAATTATATTTTCCCAATGCACAAAGCCGCTGTCAAAAAAACTTTTAAATTAAAGAAATTCCCGCGCTTAAAATGCGGCATTTTGAATTGGCATTTGAGCGTTATAAGGCTTAATGGAAACAGAAAAGATATTTTAGGCGCTTCCTCTTTAATTTTTGAAAGGTGGAAAAAATACAGCGATGCAAAAGCAGAGATTGAGGCTTTTAGCGGAGATATTAGACACAATACTTTAAATCCTTTCGCAAAAAAAATCGGAGACGCTTTTCAGATGGATTTGGCGCTGAGAAATAATAGAACTTCGCAGCAATTCCCCGAGGGCATTTTCCACACAGACCCAAAATACTATCACTTAAAGCGTGAGAATATGGGGCTTATAGAAGTTTTAGGCAGAGGTATTTTGCCG
Source organism: Elusimicrobiota bacterium (assembly GCA_031256695.1). Taxonomy (GTDB): domain Bacteria; phylum Elusimicrobiota; class Endomicrobiia; order Endomicrobiales; family Endomicrobiaceae; genus JAIRQB01. Next base: position 3,743 of record JAIRQB010000019.1, read on the forward strand.
CCGCGTTTAAAAGATGAATTGCAAAGAGTGAAAGAAAGTTTAATTGACGGCTCAGTTGAAAATTTAAAATGCGATGCTTCTTTTGCAAAACATTATCCTTGGGCTAAAGAATTGTCTGCAAAATATGTTTTTAGCGCTGAAAATGCTGAAAAAATAATGAGGGCTGAGATTGCCGCAAGATTTTGTCAAGCGCTTGATTGTTGCGCAGTTTTCAAACAAAACAAGAACGGCGAAGAGGCTTTTGACAGATTTATCAATTCATTAAACGGTTGCAAAAGTTAAGAGTTAAGAGTTAAAAGTGAACAGTAATGTCATTTGCGGCGGGCGCAAACGCATAGCGCTGCGCAAACACATAGCGCTGCGCAAT
>JAIRQB010000025.1 GCA_031256695.1 Elusimicrobiota bacterium
GGGAATCCCTGTTGTCTTTGCCTTTGAAAAAGAAAACGGCAGAAAGCGGTGAACGCCTTATAATAAACAGGGATTCCCGCCTTCGCGGGAATGACACCTTGGCGCTATGCGTTTGCGCACGCCGCAATGACACCCGGGGTTTACGCTTTATCAACGGTTTCAACGCGGAATGGCAAACGGCAAAGACAACAGCAAAATGGATACCCGCTAAAAATGAAGCGCTACTGCGCTTCATTTTTGCGAGTATGACAACTGCGGGACTTGGCGTAAAACGTCAATCGCTGCCGCCACCGCATCGCCATAAAATAAAAAAAGAGCGGAGCGCTGCTGCGCTTCATTTTTGCGAGTATGACAACTGCGGGACTTCAAAGCGCCAGTCGCTTTCCGTCTATCACATCGCCCTAAAATAAAAAAAGAGCGGAGCGCTTTTGAGAAATTTGTTAATATACTGCCAATGCAGACTGCTCTTTGACGTCTATAAACGCTTTCATATAAATTCTGTTATAAAGCGCCGCCCTTTTGTGTATACCGATAAAAATGCCGTTCTAAAATTCTTTTGGAAGTCTGCCTGCTTTAAAATGCCGCAAATATTTTTAATCTGCTGTTAAAAACAAACTATGAAAAAAATATTTTTTGTTTTCACAGTCTTATTATTCATATATTCGCTTGTATCCATTGCCTCAGGCGCGGGCATTGCCGGCAAAAATCCTAAAAATCAAAAACATATAGCGTTGCTATTGCCGAGCGCAAAGGCGGACAATTTAAATATCGCCGCAGATATATTGACAAAACTATTAGAAAGCAGGGGATATAAAATTTCTATAGCAGATTCTCAAAACAGCGCATCTTTGCAAATTTCTCAAATAGAAAAATTAACCGATGAGAAAACGGATATGCTTATTATTGCGCCTGTCCGCCCCGCGGCGCTTTCAAAAGTCATAGCGCTTGCAAAAGAGAAAAACATAAAAATAATTGCCTTTGACAAAATGATTGAAAACGCTCCCATTGATTTCCATATCGGCTTTGACGCTTTCCAAATAGGCGTTTTGCAGGGCAAAATCATAGAGAAAACTTTAGGGCTAAATATACAGCAAAAGGGTCCTTTTTATTTTGAAATATTTTCTTCGCCGAAAGAATACTCTGAAAGCATTCTCTATTATAAAGGAGCGCTCAGCGTCCTTGCGCCTTATTTGGCAAAACAGAGATTAAGAAATCGCTCAGGCAGGTTTTCATTTGATGCATCTTCTCAAACAAATATAGATGCGCAAGAAGCGCAAAAAAGAATGGAATATCTCTTGTCAAAATACTATGTTGCAGGCGGGCTTGACGCCGTTTTATGCGCAGAAGATAATTTTGCCTCTGGAATAATTGAAGCGCTAAAAAAAGCGGGATATAAAACAGACGCAGATTTTCCCATTATTACGGGGCAAAATTGCCTAAAAGAAAATGTTAAAGCCATAATAGACGGAGAGCAAACAGCCTCTGTTTTTAAAGATTACAGAATTCTTGCAGAAAAAACGGCGGAAATTGCCGACGCTGTTCTAAACGGAAAATCTTTTAAAAATCCGCCGCAAACAACATATAAATACGGCAACGGCGCAATTCCTTCTATTCTTTTAGACGCAAAAATTGTCTACAAAAACGATATTCAAAAAGAAATTTTTGATTCAAAATATTATAAAAAGGCTGAAATTCTTAAAATCAAATAAGGACAGCCGTCAAAGCGCAGAAAAATAAAAAATAAAGCCGCGCAAAATAAAAATAAAAAAGGAGACAGAAATGAAAAAGGTAAAAAACATCGGGCTTATAGCCCATGACGGATGCAAAAAAGATATGACAGAGTGGGTCGCTTTCAACGCCAAAAGGCTGAGCGTCCACAATCTTGTATGCACAGGAACTACGGGAAAGTTGATAGAGGAAGTTTATAAAACGAAATTCCCGGAACTTAAGGCAAATATAACAAAACTTAAATCCGGTCCTTTGGGCGGAGATCAGCAAATGGGCGCTTTGATAGCCTCCGACCAACTTGATATTTTGATTTTCTTTACAGACCCTATGACTATGCAGCCTCACGATGTAGATATAAAGGCTTTGATAAGACTGTCGGCTATCGGAAATATCGTAGTCGCCTGCACGAGATCTTCAGCCGACTTTATAATCTCTTCGCCTTTATTTGAAACAGAATACGAGGCAATCAAAGATGAGCATGAAAATTATGTAAAAAGAAATCTCAGATAAGCAATTATTAAAGAACAAAAGCAAAAAAATTCTATTCTCAAAAAAAAACTGCCAAAGGTTTTGCCTTCGGCAGTTTTTCTTTTTTATAAAGAGAGAGCGCGCTCCGATAAAAACGCTTCCCGCGCTCGTCCGGACTTGAACCGGAATTTCCAGCTCCGGAGGCTGACGCTCTATCCATTGAGCTACGAGCGCTTTTCATTGCCGCTAAAAAGAGAGCGCAAAAACGCTTCTCATCAAAAGCAAAAATTCCATTTTCGCTTTTGACATAGACGGCAAAATCCGTTCGGATTAGAAAAGCCCTTTTAGCAGAGAATTTACCGCTTTCCCCGCTTCCTTGCTTGCTTGAGAAGTAAGTTCCGCTTCTTTTTCTTTATAGAGTTTATTTACCTTATCTATTTCGCCCTGCAAAACGGAAAGGTCGCCGTTTATAAGTTTTTCTAAATCCTGCGCATATTTTTGAACTTGAGCGGCATCTGTCTTTGTCTGCTCCGCTATATATTTATTTACCTCAGCGCGGACTTTATTTTCTAAATCGCCGAGTTCGCTTTTTACAATCTCATTAAACCTGCGCGAGAAAATAGAATCTATATCCGATGAAAAATCCATCTTTAAAGAGCCGCCGATTATTGAAAAGCCGGCGTTTGCATTGAGAGAATTTATGCCCTTCCACAGCATAGACATATATTTTGCCGTAGTTGCATCCGCGCCTGAAGTTGCGGCGTCATATCCAAAAGAATAGAGATTTAATTTCATAGCGGATATAAAATCAGAGCCTTTTAAAGTGAAATTGCTTTGGAATTTCAATTTGCCTTTATTGAAAGAAGGCGTATAGGACGAGTCTGGAATGCCCAGCATAGAGGCGCTTGTCCCGTCGGCAAAGAAAGAGATTGTATCTGTCGGAATATCCGTTAAGCGGTCAAAGACTCCGTTTATCTTTATAAGTTGTTTTTTATCGTCTGAGGCTATTTCAAAAGCGAGAGGCTTGCCTATAAGGCTTTGATTTGACGAGATATTTCTGACATAGCCGCTGTAATAAACGGGAGTCCCCTCTTTGCCTTCCCCGCCTGAATTTGCCGTAAGAGAGATATTGCCTATCCAAAGTTTAGGCAAAACTGAACGGACGGGAAAAATTATATCTCTGCCTTTCAATCTGATAGGCGCTTCGTGAGGATTTTCTGAAACGCTCTTCGGCGGCATATATTGCCTGACTAACTCCATATAATAGACTATGGTATTTATTCTATTTACCCAAGTCTGCCCTAACAATTTTCTAATTGTGTCTTGAGAAGATGAGGGAATTGAAAGTTGAGAGAGGACATTTGAGACATCGCTTTTAATCAAATCGTCAAAACCTTTTATGGTTTTAGAGCCGTCTTTGACGTCTTTTGACAGATTTGCCTGCAATGTCTTTATATCTTTATAAGAGATTTCAAGTTTTTCTTTTTGAGAGAGGAGTTCTTTTAAATTATTTCTGAGGTCTGCGGCATCGTCTAATGTTTTTATATTCGTCTTTGAAATTTTATTGACAAGAGTTTCTATGCCGCTTATTTCTACTTTTATGTCCTCGCCTTTTACTTTGATGTCTTTTTCATAATTTGAATATTTGTCTGACATATCTTGATAGGATTTTTTTATCTCATCAACAGCCTTGATATTTGCAAAATCTATAGCGCCTTTTGCAGAGAAGTTTTTAGAAAGATTCTTTGCCTCGTTTATTTTTTGGACAGAAGAAAATTGCTCAAACTCTGATGCGGCAGTTTTTTGAGCGCTCTCTAAAGCCTTTGAAAATATGCCCGTTCCGCTTTTCTTTTGTTTTTTAGGCGGGAGTTTTGCCGAAGTCTTTCTGATTGTCGCCCATTTAAAATTGTCCACGCTCATATTGTCTATTATGAATTTCTTAGAAAGCATTGGAATAAAACGGACTTTAAACTTTATAGAGCCTATATCGGCTAAATTTTTAAATTCATTGTCTTTATCGCCTATTCTTAAATTGGATATTGAAACGCTGAAACTCTTAAAAGAAGTTTTAAAGCCGCCCACTTCAACTTTTGCGCCGAATACCGCTTGCCCCGCTGAAACTAAAGCGCTTTTAAGAATCGGGTCTAAAAAGAATGCAAAGAAAATCCACACTGCCGCAACTACCGCGGCTGTAGGCAAAATAAAAGCAAATCTAAACGGCTGATATTGAAAAATTTTTAATTTCATTTTATCCCCCCGCTAATCAAAAATCAAAGCGGCTATTTTACCGCCCGTCAAAATTTTTATTATTTTCCAATTTGCGACTTTATCTCTCCAGCGCCTGCGGTAATATGGAATAAACTTTTTCATTCCAAAAGCGGCGGGCGCAAATAGAATTAAACTTAAAACAATATTGCCCATAACCAAAGTATTGTTGAATTTTGTAAAAGGAATGATTGGCATATTGTAGAGCGCTGTCCACAAACCTTTTAAAGCGGATATATTTAGGACAAAAAAACCGAGTTTGTCTGCAAGAGGGTCAAGGACAAAGCCGATAATTGCAAAAATAGCGCCCGCCAAAAAAGCCGAGCCTACATTTACCCGCAAAATCATTATCAAAACAAAAAAGAAAGTTTTCATAAGAATGCCGGGGGTAAGCCCTAAAAATAAACCTAAAGCAAAACCAAGACTTATTTGATTAGGCGAAATGTCTTCTTGCAAAATTTTGACGATATTTCTTAATAATTTGACGATTAAAAACATTTTTATTCTCCTTTTTATTTTTTTGAATTTTCAAATGTTTAATCTTTTTAATCTTTTTACTTTGTTCTTTTCAAATCAGCGCAAAAACGCTTTATATTTCAAAATTTAAATTCTGTTTGCGCGGCGCTATGCCCTTTGATTAAACAATCAACAATTTTTTCCAATTGGACGGCGCGCGAGGATTTAAATAAAAAAACTGCATTCTTTGAGTTAAAATTTGCTCTCTCTAAACTATCCAATAGTTTGCCGCTGTCGTCAAAATATCGGGCTTCGCAATATTTGAATTCGTCTTTTGCCGCAAGCATTTCTGCGCCTATTAAATAAACGGATTTCAATTTAAATCTATCTGCAAAAGCGCCCAACTCTTTGTGATAATACGCGCTCTTTGAGCCGAGTTCAAGCATATCGCCTAAAACAAGATTTATTTCTTTTTGCGGATAAGTCTCGCAAACTGTTCTTATAGATTCTTTCATAGAAGAAGGATTGGCATTATAAGCGTCATTTATAAAAATAGCGCCCGAAGGCAAAATTATAGTTTCCATCCTCATTTTAGGCGGATTATAATTTGACAAACCCGCTTCTATCTCTTCAAGCGAAAAACCCAAACCAAAAGCCAATGCCGCTGCGCAGACCGCATCTTGTATAAAAAAAGTCCCAAGTTGCGGTATTTTTATATCAATGCTTTCAGAACCGCAATAAAGTTTAAAAGAAGTTCCATCGCCGCTAAACAAAAAAGACTTGGCATAGACATCTGCTTCTTGTGAAATAGAAAAAGACACGCTCTTATAAAAATCGCCGCGCTCTACTCTGCTTAAAAAAACGTCGTCGGCATTTATAGCCGCAAGACCCTTATTGTCAATATATTTAAATAGATTTACTTTTTCTTTAAAAACTCCGGCGGGAGATTCAAAACTTTCAAGGT
>JAIRQB010000169.1 GCA_031256695.1 Elusimicrobiota bacterium
GTTGAATTTGAAAAGATAAAAGACGAGCCATATGAGGCGGAAAGCGCTCCAATATTGCCACTTTTAGCATTGCTTGTAAAACTTACTATTGAATCTGAAAAAGTCCAAAATGAGGCTGAAGAATAAATAGCAATTGCATTGTTTGTAAAACTTACGCTTGAATTTGCAAAAGAAAAATTTGCGCCGGCTATTGCATAAATTGCCCCGCTGTATACTCCGATATTTCCCGTAAAAGAAATCCGTGAATTTGAAACATTAAAGATTGAATTGCCGCTGGCTGCAACCGCTCCGCCTTTCGGCGCTGAATTGCCCGTAAAAATTACCGTTGAATTTGAAAGGTCAAAACGCGAATTGTTATTTACAAAAATTGCCCCTCCGCTATCCGTTGCAGAATTTCCCGTAAAAATTATTAAAGAATTTGAAAGGTCAAAACGCGAATTGCTATTTACAAAAATTGCCCCGCCTGAACCATCGGCTATATTATGCTCAAAAGTTATCGTTGAAAGATAAGAATTAAATCTTGAACTGTCATAGACGGCAGCCGCGCCTCCTGAATCGGACGCGCTATTGTCTATAAAACTTGCCGAAGAATTGGAAAAACTAAATAAAGACGAACCTTCCGCAGAAATTGCTCCGCCATCGCCGCCTGATTTATTGTTGGTAAAACTAACCTTAGAATTTAAAAATGAAGCCTCTGAATCCTCATTAACGGAAATTGCCCCGGTGTTGCTGTTATTTCCTGTATTTAAAGTAAAAATCACATCGCCGTCTATAAAATTTGCCGTTGAATTAAATGTCCACACTGCCCCCATACCGTAAAAATTTTCAAAAACAAAATTGTGAAAGAAAAAGACCAATGGATATATTGCTGTGGGAGGCAGTGCCCCGTCTAACCTAAAACCAGTAGTATGGTTGATGCCGTCAAAAGTAAAGGAATTAGCGCCCGTTAAGCCTTTTATTGTTCCACTGCTTACTTCAATTAGCACATCGGCCAAAAATTGGAGAGGATTACCGAAATTAGATGTATCTATATTAAAATTGTCTTGCCCAACAGCATCTGAAAAATCATCAAACTCCGATTGCGCTGTCGCTTTATTTGGATAAAAGATAAAAAAAGCAAAAAAAATGAGAAAAAGAGCAAAAAAACGGATACCCTGCAATGAAAAACCGTCTTTCAACAAAAAAATGGAACTTTTAACTGAACTGCCCTCAAAAGTTGACATTGAAAATACCTCATTATGATTTTTTTTATATTGCTTGTTTCGGATTTTTTATATTGAGAATTAGATTAGATATTCCAAGATGCGTTTTCGGAATTTTAGCATTTTTATCAATTTCCTTTCTCTATTGGGCGAAACCTTGCCTATTATCTTGCCCGCGCCCATTATATATATGTCTTTTGCTAGGGCAATGGCTTCTTCTAAATCGTGGGTCGCAAAGATAATAGTCTTATTGAAATGTCGCCATATTTTTAAAATATCCTCTTGCAAAGCCGTCTTTGTGCGGAAATCTAAAAAAGAAAAAGGCTCATCGGCTAAAATTATATCGGGATTATAAAGCAAAACGCGACCAAGGGACACTCTTTGAGCCATACCGCCTGACAATTGAAAAGGATAGGCATTTCTAAAATCCATAAGCCCTAAAATCTTTAAAATCCCGTCAATTTGCTCTTTTTTTATGTTTTTTGAAGAAAAACGCAGGTTTTCTTCGGCATTAAGCCAAGGAAAAAGCCTCGGTTCTTGGAAAGATATGCCTATTTTAGCGTCGCCGCAATCTATTTTTCCGGCAGTCAAAGGCTCAATTTGCGCTATCAATTTCAAAAGAGTGGTTTTCCCGCAACCGCTATATCCTACTATTGCCGAGATTTCAAAAGGCTCAAATTCACAAGAGATATTGTCAACTGCCTTTATAATCTCTTTATCTATAGTATAGTGTTTTGATATGTTTTGAAGGGATATTTTCATTTTTTAGCCTCTGCGCCCTTTCTGCCTTTAAAAAGAATTTCCGATAAAAAGTTAAAAAAACAATCTATAGTCAAACCTAAAAAGCCTAAAACTATTATGCTTGCAAATATTATGTCTGTCCGCATAAAAGTCTCTGCATTTCTTATAAGGAAGCCGAGACCGCTGATTGCGGCTATAATTTCAGCGCCTACAAGAGAGCGGAAACTATATCCCATAGCAAGTTGCATCCCTGAAAAAATTGAAGGAAAAGCGCAGGGGAGCAAAATTCGGCGCAAGACGGCAAATCTTGAAAATTTAAAAGACTTTCCGACTTCAATCAATTTCTTATCAACATTTGAAATGCCTTCCGCCGTATTTATAAAAATAGGGAAACTTGAGGATAAAATTATCAAAGATATTTTGCTTAATTCCCCTATTCCAAACATCAAAATAAGGATAGACAAGACGGCAAGAGGGGGGATATGGCGGACAAATTCAACTATTGCATAAAATAAGTCTTTGATTATTGAAAAACGGGCATAAAAAACGGCGCAAGGGATGCATATAATGACAGCGATAGAAAATCCTATAAAGACGCGACGCAAACTTACAAGGATATTGACAAAAAGAGAGCCGTCTTTTAGCGATTCAAACAAATATAAAAAGACATCTTCCGGCGCAGGCACTAAAATTCTATTGAAAAGCGCTTTTTGAGAGGCTAAAGCCCAAAACGCCAGTATTATCATAGGTATAATTAAACTTTTAAAGATTTTCATTTTTGTTTTCCTAATTTTCCCGCATACTTTTTCCATTTTTCATTTTTAATTTTTAATTTTCAATTTGCCTTTTTGCCTAGCCGGTTTTGCAGGCGACAGACCAAAATGCCCAATTCAGAACTCTTAACTCTCAACTAATTGCTTTAAGCAAAATGCTTAAACGCTAATTGCCGCGGCAATAGAGCCTGCAATTTGCGCGATTTGCTTTCGCTATTCCATCATTGCTGTTTTCCTTGTCTGCCCTTTGATTTTTGCTATTATTGAGTAAGAAACAGCATTTAGACGGAAAAACAAGCGATAAAATCTTATCAAGTCTGCATAAAAATCCGCAAAAGTCTTGTTAAAAGGAAAAAATGGACAAACTAAAATTATGGACCAGAAGCATCTTGCTGAGAATGGCAAAAGACTTGCGCCCCCATAAAACCCGCCCTGTTTTGAGAAATACCGTCAGAATCCTATATAAAGAAGTAAAAATCCCCGTTTTTATATCTGTCCCTTTTACAATAATAGTCATTTTCTTGATGATTTTTATGCAATTGGGGCTTGATTACAAATCCCTTTTTGCCGCTTTGGCTTTAGTTGCGGCTATCAGTTTTGCCTTTATTACAGAAGTCAATAAAGACAAATCAATACTCAAAGACAATGATGCCATAGTTTTAATCTGTTTAGTGGTGATAATAGGCATACTTGCCCTGCAAATATCCCAAGATTATTTATCGCCTCTGATTTTCCCTGTATCAGCCTTTACTGTGCTGACAGCAATACTTATAGGCTCGCGCATAGCAGTAGTATATTTATTGTCTTTAACTGTTCTTGCGGCTATTTTGAGCGGCTCTCATTTTTATGTCTTTTTTTGCTTGTTTTGCTCTGCTCTTGCTGTAATGCCAAGCGCCAATTTGGTCAGCCGAAGGACAGACTTTGTAATAATCGGCATAAGGACAGCCATAGCAGGCATACTCGTTTTGACTATGTTTTATCTATTGGATACGCATGACTTTTTGCGCTATAAACAATCGGTATATTATGTCCTCTTAAACGGCGCTTTGACTGTGGCTGTTTTGCTTGTCTTAATGCCTATCTTTGAGAAAATTTTTTCAAGGACTACCAATATAAAACTCGTGGAATTGTCAGATTTCAATAATCCCTTGCTGAAAAAACTTATGCACGAGGCTCCCGGGACATATCATCATTCAATAATGGCTGCCGCCATTGCCGAAAGAGCCGCTGAATCCATTGGAGAAAGCCCCCTTCTTGCAAGAGTATGCGCCTATTATCACGATATAGGCAAATTGAAAAATCCAAAATACTTTGTAGAAAATCAAAATGCCGGTCAAAATCCTCACGAATACTTAACCCCCGCTATGTCTGCTTTAATTTTAGCAGCCCACGTAAAGGACGGAATCGCATTAGCGAGACAATATAATTTAGACAATGCGATAATAGATTCAATAGAGCAGCATCACGGGACATCTCTGATGTCTTTTTTTTATTCCAAAGCGCTTGAGATAAATTCAGAAGTCTCAAAAGAAACTTTCACATATCAAGGACCATCTCCCCGCTCAAAAATGGCGGCTATTACAATGCTTGCTGATTCATCGGAAGCCGCCTGCAGGTCTATTGAGGATATTACGGCGGTAAAAATAAAGGATATGGTGGAAAGAATTTTAGAGCATAGATTTGAAGAGAGGCAATTTGACAAATGCCCTATCACATTAAAAGAAATACAGGATATAAAGGAAGGGATTATTTCAGCGCTTATCGGAATGTATCACGCAAGAATTGTATATCCAGATTCTTCAGAAGAAGCAGGTAAAGCGGAAAACGGCGCAGCCGCCGGTGGCGGGAAAAGCGTTTCCGCGCCTGAAGCAGAAATGCAAAACGGCTCTTTTATTGAAAAAGAAAGCGCTTTTGCCGAACAAGAGGATAATGAAAAAACAAAAAATTCTTAATTTTTTTAATTTCAACTCAAAATGCAAGACTGATTTGCAAAAATGCGCTCTTTCTGTTTTAAAATCTGAAAAAATCCATTCTTGCAATATAAATTTCATTTTAATCAGCGATGCTGAAATTAAAAAACTAAATAGAAAATACCGCAAAACCAACCGCATCACAGATGTAATTTCTTTCTTAATAGACCCCAAAACTTTTACAGGCGACATTTATATAGCGAGAGAGCGTTCAAAAAAACAAGCGGAAACTTATAATCATATTTGGCTGATGGAACTTGCATATTTGACAATACACGGCGTCTTGCACCTCTGCGGATACAGCGATTACGCTCCCAAAAATAAAAAAATAATGTTTAAAAAACAGGATGAGATTTTTAAATGTATATTTTATTAGGTCTTGCCGCTTTAATTTTTTGTTTGGCTGTTTCAACTTGGATTTCTGCGGCTGAGATTGCCATCACAAGTTTATCCAATGTCAGGGTAAAAAAACTGATAGCGCAAAAACCTCAACTTTCCAAAACGCTTTTTGCTTGGCTTCAATCCCCCCATAATTTGCTGACTCTCATTTTAACCATAAATGTCATAGCCGATATGCTAATCAGTTTCTTTTCAACCTTCATAGCGAAACAAACTTTCTTTATGCTAAATAGACATATAACGGAACTCATCGCTTGGATTGTCGCATCTTTTGTCACTTTAATCATAGGCGAGACAGCGCCTAAAATTTATGCCCGCAAAAACCCGGAGAAAATTACAATTTTCTCAAGTCCAATACTTGCCGCCATAGAAAAACCGGCAAAATACTTTTTATATCCCATCGTCAAATTGACTGAATTTATAACTCCAAAGGCAAAAAATGCAAAGCAAGGCTCAAAATTGCTGGCAGAAGAAATAGAAACCATCATAAACGAAGGCGGCGCAAGCGGAGAATTAGACAATGACACGGGCAGTATGCTTAAAAGGACTCTTCGTTTTGGAGAGTTGTCGGCAAGTTCCATAATGACGCCTTTGCAAGATATAGATTCCGTTGACCTCTCTTTAGAATACAATGAATTTTTAGAAAGATGCATAGAGACAGCCCGCAGCCGCATACCTGTTTGGCGGGGCAAAAACTCAAATATACTGGGCTATATTCACATAAAGGATATTTTGCAAATTTGGAGAACAAAAAATGCGGGCAATATTTACAATTTGATAAAGCCCGCTTATTTTATAGACGGGGACAAAAAAATAAATGAACTCTTGAGGGAATTCCAAAGCGGAAGGACGCATACCGCTTTTATAAAAAATAAAGAAGGCGCTGTAATAGGAATGGCGTCTATGGAAACTATTTTGGAAAAAATAGTCGGAGAGATTGCAGACGAATATGAAACTGACAAAATTAAAGATTAGCCGTCAGAACAACTAATAAAAATGGAACTATTATTATTTATCAAAATCATTTTCTTTTTTATCTTGCTGTGCGCTCTCGCTTTTTTCAACGGCTCAGAGACAGCCATAGTGAGTTTAACAGAGTCCTCTTTAAAAGATTTAAAAAAGAGGCAGAGAGCGCCTCTGTCAAATGCCATTGCCTTTTGGGAAAATCATTCTGAAGAAACTATAGCGGCTATGATAATAGGAATGAATTTGTCCCTTATAGGACTCGGCATAACGGCGTCCTCAATATCTGCTGATTTGGATTATGCTGAATTTCCATTTTCCAAAACAGCGCTCTTTCAAAAATTGCGCCCTTATCTCTATATAGTTTTGCCCGCTTTCTCCATAATAGCCGCGCTCTTATTCGGCAATATATTCCCAAAAACTTTTGCTAAATATAATTCTTATAAAATTGCGCCGAAAGTTTTCCCTATAATAATTCGGTTTTCAAAAATTTGCGGGGGCTTTTCAAAACTCTTATCTAAAACAGGAATGAAAATTGTCCGCCTTGCATCAAAAGACAAAGAAAATTTCAGCATTCAGGCGGGAGAGATAGATTTTTTATTGTCAAACAAAATCACATCGCCGCTGCCTCAACACAGCAGAGAAATAGTAAGCAAAATTATGGATTTCCCAGACAGAAAAGTATCTCAGGTGATGATTAGCCGCTCAAAAATCTTCGCCGTAAATCTAAACGACGACAAAGAAAACATTATAAATTCAATCATAGATTCAAAATACTCGCGCATCCCGGCATACAGAGAAAATTTAAACAATATAGCAGGCATAATTTATGCAAGGGATTTGGCTTTCGCTTGGAAAAACTCAGACATTATCGCATTAGAGGATCTGATAAGACCCGCTTATTTTGTCCCTGAAAACGCCAAGGTCAACGATATTTTGAAAGAGTTTAAAAAAGGACGTTATCACATAGCGGTAGTAGTTGACGAATTTGCTTCAACTGTGGGAATAGTTTCCATAGAAGATTTGATAGAAGAAATTGTAGGAGAGGTTTTAGACGAATATGATAAAAGCGAAAATTTCGCATCAGATTTAGGTGGCGGCAGATATTTAATTCAGACAAACGAGGCTGTTTTAAATTTTAATGAAAAATTTAATTCAGACATCAAGGAAGAAGGCTTTACTACAATAAACGGATGGGTTTTGTCTCTTTTCGGCAGAATTCCAAAAGAAGGAGAAAAAATTAAATACAAGAATTTTGAAATAGAAGTTTTAAAAGCGGATTCAAAAAAAACGGACAGGATACTGTTGAAATGTATTATCAAATAAAAGGATTAGTTTTAAATTCTAAAACCGAAGGCGAAGCCGACAAAGTTTCAGCCATTTATTCTCTTGAATGGGGCAAAATCTCTGCAATAGCGCCGGGGGCAAAAAAAATAAAGGCAAAATTAAACGCCGCCACAGAGCCTTTGACAGAGAGCGAATTTATGGTATATCAAAGCGCGCCGTCTATGCGTCCGAGGATTACGGGAGCGCGAGTAATAAATTCCAATGTCTCTTTAAAGACTGATTTTCAAAAAACTATTTATGCCCTATATGCCGCGGAGATTTGCGATAAAATGCTGCCTTATAATATTCAAAATGAAAAAAAATACTCTTTGATAACAAGAATTTGGGAAATACTTGACAATACGCATTTTCCGCGCCGCGCAATAGCGGCTTTTACTTTAAGATTTTTAACTTTGTCGGGATATGCTTTCAGCGATTACATCAAGCAAGGAAATTTATCAATAGACAGAGATTTGCAAAAATCAATATATGAACTTTCAACTTGCCGCGGAAGCAGAATAGATGAACTTGTCATAGACGACGGCAAAGTATGCCGTTTGGTGGAGAGTTATCTGTTAAACTATGCGCCGGAGCCAAAGTGCAGGATTTTTTTAGAAAAAATTTCAAAATTTAAAAGTAATGTCTTTGCCGAGTTGTAAAACCAATATACAAGGCAACTTGAGTTGCCTTGCTTGATAGTTTTGCAACTCGGCAATGACACCGTTGGTGGCGTCAAAGCCCAAATCTCTGGCGTCAAAACCCAGCCCTTCAGTGTCATTGCCCAAACCCGGGTGTCATTCCCGCGAAGGCGGGAATCCCTGTTGTCTTTGCCTTT
>JAIRQB010000199.1 GCA_031256695.1 Elusimicrobiota bacterium
TTAAAAATAGCCGCAGAAAAACAGAAAAAAGGCGCAATTTCTGATACAAAAGACGCTTTATCCTTAATTTCCTCCAAATTGACACTAATAGGAAAAAAGTATAGAATTCTCGTCGGAAAATGAGGATAAAAAGCGAAAACTCATTGATTTTTCAATATGTTTTTTGCGGGTATAGTTCAGCGGCAGAATGAAAGCTTCCCAAGCTTTAGACGTGGGTTCGACTCCCATTACCCGCTATTAGAAATCCCTGCGCTAAAGCGGGGATTTTTTGTTTTTTATAGATTGAGGCAAATATATTGCGCCGTTAAAGTTTTATAAAACCTTTCCATTGTAAAATATGAATGTGAAATAATAGAATACTGAAACTTTAGCGCTTGAAGCAATCGGAGTTTGAAATGGAAATTATATTAGCCACTGGCAATAAAAATAAAATCAGAGAAATAAAAGAGATTTTGAAAGGTTTAGACATAACAATTTTGTCTATAACGGACTTTGCCGATTATCCTAAAACCATAGAGGATGGAGAAACTATCGCAGAAAATGCCGTAAAAAAGGCAAAAGAAGCGGCTTTGTTTTTTAAAAAATGGGCTATGGCTGACGATACGGGTTTAGAAGTGGAGTATTTAAATGGGGCGCCGGGCGTTTATTCAGCAAGATATGCGGGCAAACATTGCTCTTATAAAGATAATAATGAGAAACTTTTGCGGGAATTAAAAGGCTTGCAGCAAGAGCATAGAAAGGCTTCTTTTAAATGTGTAATAGCGCTTTCAAGCCCGGAAGGGCTGATTACAACAGTTGAAGGTCAAATTGACGGTTTGATTGCAGAAGCGGAAAGAGGGCAAAACGGTTTTGGATATGACGCCGTTTTTTTTATACCCCAATACGGCAAGACTTTCGCAGAACTTGACGGCGCAATTAAAAATAAGATAAGCCATAGAGGGCAAGCGGTCATTGCAGTAAGAGAGCGGATTTTGTCAATGCTTGCGGAAAATGCGGCGCAGTTTTGCTGATTTTACCGCCGCATAAATAGCGGAAAAGCAAGTTTATATCGGGAAGTAGCGTAACGGCTATCGCGCCTGCTTTGGGAGCAGGAGGCTGCGGGTTCGAATCCCGCCTTCCCGATATTTTTAATCCCTTTATGAATAAAAAAATACTTTTTGCATTATTTTTTATTCTCGCCTTTTTCTGCAGGCTTTCAAATGCCGAACTTAAAATTACAAAAGTAGAAGTTGAAGGCAAAAAAACAAGTTTAGTTTTCAACGATGCTTTTAAAATCAGCGGTATTTCAATGCAAAATGGAAATTTTGAAATGCCGCTTTATATTTCAAACGGAAAAATTTATAAGCAATTCTCAGTAATAAATAGGGATTTTAAACGCTATATTTTAGAAACGCTCTCTAAAAATAATCCGTCGGATTTAAAGACTGCTGTCGCTTTTAAAGTAAATAAAATGAAGCCTGTAAAAAAGCATAAAAATGTAAGAGCCTTCGCCTCTGTGATTGTTGAAAACTCTATTGAAATTGAATGCAGGATTATGAACGGCGCAAACGGTCTATGGATTGCTTTCCCGTCAACTAAACAAAAAGGCAAATGGATAAGACTTTTAACTTTTAACGACTATGCGCTAAAAGAGAGCATAGAGGCTCAACTGATTAAAATCTATTTACAGGCAATCAGCGCTTAAATGAAAAAAGAGGATTGCGGAAAATTCTAAAAGAGGCGGCAAAATGAAAAGCCAAACTCTAAAAAAGCGGCAAATAAAAACAATAGATGAATACATTGAAACTTTTGAGCCTAAAATCCAAAAAACATTGAAAGAAATTAGAAAATTCATAAAAAAAGAAGCGCCGCAAGCGTCTGAAAAAATATCTTTTGGATTGCCGTCATTTTATTTGAATGGGAATTTGCTTCATTTTGCGGCATTTAAAAATCATTATGGTTTTTTCCCCTCTCCTTCCGGCATCTATGCCTTTGAAAAAGAACTTATTCCATACCGAGCGGGGAAAGGGAGTTTGCATTTTCCTCTTGACCAGCCTATCCCTTGGGCTATAATTAAAAAAATTACGCAATTTAGAGTAAAAGAGAATTTAGACAAAGCGCAAAAAAAGAAAAATGAAAACAAAACAATTAGCGGCAATGCCTCTAAAAAGATTCTAAAAGGTTAAGTTCAAAATGCTAAATATAAGAATAATTCCTTGTTTAGATGTGACAGGCGGACGCGTTGTAAAAGGCGTAAATTTCATAAATTTGCGCGATGCGGGAGACCCCGTAGAAATTGCCGAAAGATATTATTTAGAAGGCGCAGATGAATTGGTTTTTTTAGATATTACAGCCACCCATCAGAAAGAAAATACGGCGGTAGATTTAGCGCGGCGCATTGGAGAAAAAATCTTTATTCCTTTTACCATAGGCGGCGGAATTAAAACTATAAGCGATATAAAGTCTGTTTTAAATGCCGGCGCAGACAAAATCTCTCTAAATTCTATCGCTGTCAGAAATCCAGAGATAATAAAAGAGGCTTCAGATATTTTCGGCTCTCAGTGCATAGTTTCGGCAATAGATGCAAAGAGAAATGCCTCAGGCGGTTGGAATGTCTATATAAACGGCGGGAGAATTGATACGGGCATAGACGCTGTCGCTTGGGCTAAGAAAGTTGAAAGTTTAGGCGCGGGAGAGATTTTGCTTACAAGTATGGACAGAGACGGCGTCCAAAGCGGCTATGACACAGAATTGTTGAGCGCCGTAAATGCAAATATCTCTGTTCCGCTTATCGCCTCCGGCGGAGCGGGAAAACTGGAACATTTTTTAGACGCTTGCAATGCAGGAGCATCGGCTCTGCTTGCCGCTTCGCTTTTCCACTACAATGAAATCGCTATATCGGATTTAAAAAAATACTTGAGTTCAAATAATATAAATGTGAGGAAAATTTATGTATGAAAAATTGCTGAAAACTTTGAAATTTGACGAGAAAGGTTTAATCCCCGCCATAGTGCAAGATTATAAAGACAATACAGTCCTTATGGTAGCCTATATGAATAAAGAAGCCGTCAAGATGACTTTGACTACAAAAAAGTCAACTTTTTGGAGCCGCTCGCGCCAATCTTTTTGGGTAAAGGGCGAGAGCTCGGGCAATGTTCAGAGAGTAAAAGAGTTTTATTATGATTGCGATGCAGACTGCATACTCATAAAAGTGATTCAAGTAGGCGGAGCCGCCTGCCACACAGGACATAGAAGTTGCTTTTTTACAAAAGTCTCTTTTACGGGAAACGATAAAGTAGTAGGCAAAAGACTTTTTGACCCTGCAAAAGTCTATGGAGAGAAAAAATAGGGCAATGAATAAGAATTTAGAGGAAATAATAAAAATATATTCCGCTCAATCTCACTTGGAGTTTAATAAAACTCTTTTGAGTTATTCAAAAGACACTTTGATTTCTATTTTTAGCGATTTACTTACTATGTATATCAACGATAAAAACAGTTCCACAATCAGAGAATTTATAACTGTTTCAATGGCTGGATATAAACACAACATAAAAAAAATAGGGTTTAACGGTTTCAAACAAGATTCAATCGGCAATGCAATAAATTGCGAAGCAAAGCCTAAAAATTTTTCAACGCAAGACTTTATAGATTATAAGAACCGCCTGAAAAAGACAAAACCCGCTAATCTCAACGGCGGCGGAAACTTTACAGATTATCGTTGGGATAGATATGAAAGAGATAAAAAATCATCTGTCAATATGTTAGTTAGCGGATTTATTGACGGGCAACTTGTCTATATCTTGGAGTTTCCTTTTAATGAAAAATCATTTATGGAAAGAATAGAGCAGCAATTAAAAAAGAAATTTCCAAACGGGGATATTAAAGGCGAGTGGCTGCGAAGCGTTGATTTTAATTTTTCTCATTACAAAGATGCTGAAAATTTAAAGATAATCTTTGCTTTATCAAGCGGTAAATTGAAGCCGTTTGAAAATTATATCAGAAGGGATTTATATGAATATCTAGCGAAAGGCGGATTATAATGACTTTAATCAATGGCGATACATTGACGGAATTAAAAAAAATAGCGGACAATTCTATTGATATGGGAATTACTTCCCCGCCTTATAATAAGCAAGAAAATAAAAAAGGCTGGCTTGTGGCAAATGTCAAATATGATACAGCCTGCGATAAGAAAAATGAGAATAAATATCAAACGGAACAGATAGAAGTTTTAGACGAATTATATAGAGTAATAAAGCCGGGCGGCTGTTTCTTTTACAATCACAAAATCAGATGGGAGAGGGGGATTTTACTTCACCCATTGTCTTGGGTTTCTAAAACAAAATGGAATTTAAGACAAGAAATTATTTGGGATAGAGGCATTGCCGCAAATATACGGGGATGGCGTTTTTGGCAAGTAGAGGAGAGAATTTACTGGCTTCATAAACCGAAAGACAAAAACGGTTTAATCGGAGAGGAATTGCCGTCTAAACACGCTCTTTTAACGTCTATTTGGCGCATCCGCCCCGAGCAGCGCAAAATACATCCTGCGGCTTTTCCTTTAGAAATTCCCGCGCGATGCATTTTTTCCATAATGGGAGATAAGAGCGGCATAATAATAGACCCCTATTGCGGCAGCGGAACGGCTTTAGTTGCCGCAAAATTATTAGGGTGCAGTTATATCGGAATAGATTTATCTGATAAATACATTATGCAGGCAAAAATGCGTTTAGAGAATTGCGAAAGCGAAAGAGTTGCGCTTCAAAAAGAAACGGCATTGCACTTTGTTAGAAAGACATTTAGAAAAAGGAAAGAAGACGGTATGTATTCAAAAAAGACTTATTCTTTTGAGATGTTTGCAAATATATAAAATGAATTGAAAAATGCCGTCAAGGGAGTTAAAAATGCTTAAAGTAAAAATATGCGGAATCACCAATCAAAAAGACGCTACGGACTGCGTCAATTTAGGCGCTGATTTTTTAGGCTTTCATTTTTCTAAAAACTCGGCTAAAAAAATATCTGTAAAACTTGCCGCTGACATTATTTCTAAATTTCCGCCTTTTGCCTCTGCCGTCGGCGTCTTTGCAGACGAAGAAAAAGAAAATGCGGTAAAAATCATAAAAAAATGCGGCTTAAAATTTATTCAATTTAGCGGCGCTGAAACAGCGGACTTTTGCAAAGAAATAAAAGAAGGCGTTGAAGGCGTTAAAATTTTTAAAACTTTTTCAGTAAAAAAAGAAGCGGACGGCTCATATCCCGCTATTGAGGAAATCAAATCTTTTATAGGCATTGCTGATTATTTTGTTTTAGACCTTTCTTATTTAGAAATTGACGGGCAAAATGAGACGGGCGCTTTAAAGAATGATTTTGAGATAATTCCTGCAATACAAGGGCTTGGGATTTCTTATTTTATAGTCTGCCGAACTGATATTGGCGGCATTTCTGAAATTGCCGAAAAAACCGCTCCTTTTGGTTTAGAAGCCGATGCAATTTTGGACAGATTGCCGACCCGCAAAGAATATGAAAAAGTTAAAAGTTTTATAAAAACCGCCCGAGCGCAATAATTTCAGGAGGCTTTATGGATGCGAATATAGCCAAAAATGTAATCAAAATTGAAAGCAAAGCCGTTGCCGTCCAAATAAAACACATAGACGGCAATTTTTCTAAAGCGGCGGCGCTCATTACAAAATGCAAGGGGCGGACGATAATAATGGGGCTTGGAAAATCCGGTTTAGTCGGCAGGAAAATCTCGGCTACTATGTCTTCAATAGGAATTCCGTCAATGTTTTTACACCCCGCCGAAAGTCTGCACGGCGATTTAGGAATGATTGTAAAAGGCGATATTGTAATAATGCTGTCTTATTCAGGCGAAACAGAAGAGATAAAAAAAGTGATGCCTATACTTGCGAAAATGCAAATTCCCGTAATAGTTATGACGGGACGCGTCAAATCAGCAGTGTGGGAAGGCGCTTTTTGCATTATAAATTGCTCTGTTGAAAAAGAGGCTTGCCCTTATAATCTTGCTCCCACAGCCTCAACTACCGCTATGCTCGCTTTAGGAGACGCTCTTGCTTTAACCGTTTCTAATGCGAAAGGTTTTAAAAGAGAGGATTTAGCGGTTTTGCATCCCTTAGGCGCGATTGGAAAAACTTTGACGATGCGCGTCAGCGACATTATGCGAAAAGGAAAAGATATTCCCATTGTCTTTGAGACTGCCGATGTAAAAGAAACAATGCTTACAATGACTTCTTCTGCAACGGGAGCGGCTATTATCATAAATAAAAAAGGCAAACTTATAGGTTTTTTTACAGACGGGGATTTAAGAAGGAAACTCCAAAGCGGCGCGAATGTTTTAAATGAAAATATAAGCAAAGTGATGACGAAAAACCCCGTCACAGTAGCGCCTGATATGATGGCGGTAGAAGCCGGGTCAATTTTGAAAAAACACAAAATAGACAATATACCGGTAGTTGACAAAAACAATAAGCCCGTCGGCATTTTAGACCAAGGCGATATTTTAGCCGAAGGTTTAATTTAGCCTGCAAAAGCGTTTAATGGTTTTCTTAAACAATTAAATTCAAACATTTGAATTAAAAAGAGGCGTTTAAAATGAAAAATAAAAAAGCAAAAACCGCTCAAGAAAATACAAAAGAAAAGCCGTCAGTTGAAAAGAACGGCGAAACTTCTGAAAACTCTAAAAGAGGATTGCCCGCAGGATTGTGGATTAAATGCCCTAAATGCGAACATTTACTTTTAAAAAAGGAGTATGAGGAACATTTTTGCATCTGCGCAAAATGCGGATATATGGAGAGATTAAGCCCCTACAAAAGAATTGAATTTATAGCGGATGCGGGGACTTTCAAGGAATTTGCAAAAAATATAAGCCCTGTAAATTTTTTAGGCTTTCCGGGATATGATGAGAAAATAAAAAGCAATTCCGCAGACGCTTTAGTTGCGGGCGAGGCAAAAATAGAAGGATACAGCGTAATTATTGCCGCTATGGATTTTTCTTTTATGGGCGGAAGTATGGGGTCTGTCGTAGGCGAAAAAATATCTCTTGCCGCGGAAGCGTCTTTGCGGAAAGAAATACCCTTGATTAT
>JAIRQB010000202.1 GCA_031256695.1 Elusimicrobiota bacterium
TTTTATATCTCTCCCCTATCCCCTCTCTTATTAAGAGAGGGCGAACACAATTGCAAAGTCTTGTCTTAAAAGTTTTAGATAAAGACAGAAACTGGGCTGTCGCAATGTCGCCGGCGTCATTGCGGCGTGCGCAAACGCATAGCGCTGCGCAAACACATAGCGCGTCGCAATCTATTTTTGTCTTTTCTAAAAAACTTTCCGCTTTTGCCGTAGACGGCAAAGGATTTTTTGAGTTTATAGGAGTGAGGCTACTTCGCCTCACTTTTTTATATCTCTCCCCTATCCCCTCTCTTATTAAGAGAGGGCGAACACAATTGCAAAGTCTTGTCTTAAAAGTTTTAGATAAAGACAGAAACTGGGCTGTCGCAATGTCGCCGGTGTCATTGCGTCGTGCGCAAACACATAGCGCTGCGCAAACACATAGCGCTGCGCAAACGCATAGCGCTGCGCAATCCATTTTTATCCTCCGCATTTACCGCCATCTTCTAAAAACAGACAGACAAAAGACTAAATATTTTATTACGCCAAATACTGATATTTGCTTTGCATTGCATATATTTTGCAATGCCGCTATCTTTGCAATTCTAAAACTATTTAAGGGGAAAGCAGCAATGTTAAAAGCATTGTTGCTTTCCCCTTTTTTATTTTGCGCCAAATCCGGTTTTCAAAAGGAGGCGGCGCTATGTAGAGCCTTGTTTGAATTCAGTTAGGTAATGCCAAAGATTTTCTTGCCATAAAGGCGAGAAAAGGATTTTTGAAAACCAAAAATAAAAAACAAGGAGTATTAAATGAAAAAACATCTATGTCTTTTTGTTGCGATTTTAGGGCTGTTTGTATTTTTTGCCGCGCAGGCTAATGCTCAGACGGCAAATAAATCGGCAGATATTATTGTTAAATTAGGATTGACGCCTTATTCGTCTTTAACATCAGAGTATGAATCTAAACTTTATATAAACGGCGATTTAGACAATTCGCGGTCAGGTTCATCAAGCGATAACGGCAAAATAGGATTTTTATTGAGCGTAGACGGCGAGCAATATATAAACAACAATTTTGCGGCAGGCATAGGGCTTTCTTATCTCACAAGCCGCAAAATAAACAACTCCCAAACAATTGTGTCTGGTTTCAATTTATACGCTCTGTTAAAAGGCAAAACAAATAATCTAAATAAAAAGGATGCAAATACTCCAATCTCTTTATATGCGCTCGGCAATATTGGTTTAACTTTTCCATCCTTATCTTTTCAAGATTCCTATATTCGCAATACAAAAATAAATGTTGAGACGGCAAATCAAGGCTTTTATGCCGCTATAGGAGGGGGCATTGAAATCAAAAATTTCAATATAGAGTTGTTATATCAGTATTTTCTTTTGAGCGGTTTTGAATCTGTTTCCTTTACATATTATGGCGATTACTATTCTGGCTATGCCGATGATACATATAAATATTCTTGTTTAACTTTAAACATCGGCTATAGATTTTCACTGTGGTAATCTCACATTTTAATTTTTAAATTCAAGCGTTTGCCGTCATCTTTTATGCCGTTTTCTTTTTGTCCTTTAAAAATAAACAGCAAAAAGAAAGAGGATAAAGACAAGGAGGGAAATAATGAAAAAATACAACATTGTCTTAATAGCAGTTGTCTCATTTTTTTTATTTTTTATTCAGCAAGCCGTTGCGCAAGCAGAAAGCGCCGTAGAAAGCAGGGAATTATTAAAAACTGAAAAACGGCGGCGAAATACAGACCAAAAAATTCAGACTTGGGAAATCAAGACAGCAATAAGTTCAGCCAGCCGAAAAACCGTCCCCGCTCCTAATAGAACATACAGAGTCTCCGATAGAAGTCAACTAAATCTCAGATTAGGCATTTCTCCGCTTTCAGTTTTATCATATGAGACTGATGTCTTCGTCAACTATGTTAAATTGGATTCTCTATCTATAAAAGATTCTTTTAAGGGCAAAGGTATCGGCTTTGAATTGAGCGCAGATTTAACGGATTATCCTGCAGAAAATTTCGGATGGGGAGGCGGACTTTCTTACATTGCGCCGCGCAAAATAAATGATATAGATGTTTCTTTTTCCGCTCTTAATATGTATGGATTGGTAAAAGTCAGAACCAATAATCTCGGCAGCGATAAAATACCGGTTTTGTTATACATTGTTTCACATTTAGGATTTTCAATTCCTTTTCTTTCATTTCAAGATGTTTATATTGAAGGCGAGAAAGTAAATATAAAAACATCTCCTTTCGGTTTATTGTTGGCATTGGGAACAGGAGTTGAAATACAGAAATTTACTATTGGATTGCTCTATCAAGTTTTTTTCTTATCTGGTTCGCAAGATGGTTCTTATAATCAATATCGTCTCAGCACTGACGATAGATATATATATGAATTGATAACTTTAAACCTTGGGTATAAGTTTGAATGGTAAATTGTCAAACAAAAAGCAGACAGTATCCGAGTTGAAAAATTAAGGCAATAAATTCTGATATAAAAAATAGATGAGAGGTTTAAAATGAAAAAAGTATTGATTGCAGTTTTTGTTTTAAGTCTTGCTGTATCAAATGCTATGGCAAAAATTAGCGTGAAGGCGTCATTTGATGAGGGGCGGACAGAGGGCGCTGGAAATAATGGTTTTTCTCTTTCAGGCGAATATATTTGGTCTTTCGGCAGGATTTTTAGTTTAGGCATAGGCGCAGAATATATTTTGCCGAGAAAAGTAAAAACAAGTTCTTTGACAGATATTTCCTTTCTGCCGCTTTATACAATGGTAAAAGTGAAAATTCCTAAAGCCAATATCTATGGAAAGACGAATATAGGATGGAGTGTTTTTGCCAATGTTGATGATCACGTCGTCAATGGTCAGTTTTATGACCATACTGAAGGCGGGCTTTATATTTCGGAAAGCATAGGCTATGAGCATCCGAAGGGCTTTTTTATTGAGTTCGGCTATGAGATATGCGGATATTCATATAACCATACATCTTTCCATCCCAGGTATTATACTGACAATCATAGCAACAGTTTTGACAAAACATATCTCGGCATCGGCTATTTATTCTAATTTCTGCGTTTTTTTCTGTCGCCATTCCTTTTAATTTTACGGCTTATAGAACTGACATTGCGGCATAATGCCTTTGCGACATAGCGCATACTCTTATTCTGATTCAATAATGCCAAAATTTCATTGCATTCCGCTTCACTTATCCTCTTGCGTTTTTTCATTTTAAGATTTTAATAATTCTTAAACGTCGCTTTAGCAAGTTGAATGGGCATAATTCTTAATCCTTTTATTTTGTTAAAATTAGCGCATAGTAAAGACAATTCCATCAATTTAATGGAATTGAAAATCTGAAAAAGGAGGCTTTTATGGCGAGATTTACATTGCCGAGGGATTTGTATTATGGAAGAGGCAGCCTTGCCGAATTGAAAAATCTTAAAGGCAAGAAGGCGGTTATTGTTGTGGGCGGCAGTTCAATGAAGAAATTTGGTTTTTTGGATAAAGCCCAGCAATACTTAAAAGAAGCGGGCTTTGACGTAAAACTCATTGAAGGAGTAGAGCCGGATCCTTCAACTACAACAGTGGAAAAAGGCGCGGCTATAATGAGAGATTTTAACCCCGATTGGATAATTTCAATAGGCGGCGGCTCTCCTATAGATGCCGCAAAAGCGATGTGGATATTCTATGAATATCCTGATGCAAAGTGGGAAGATATAGTAAAGCCTTTCAATATTCCCGAACTGCGCAAAAAAGCAAAATTTGCAGCAGTTGCTTCAACTTCTGGAACTGCTACAGAGGTTACGGCTTTCTCAGTTATTACAGACTATTCAACCAATATCAAATATCCTTTAGCCGACTACAATATCACCCCAGACGTAGGAATACTTGACCCAGATTTAGCAGACACTATGCCTGCAACTTTGACAGCCTATACGGGTATGGACGCTTTAACTCACGCTACTGAAGCATATGTTTCAACCGCTAATTCAGTTTTCACAGACCCTTTAGCGATTAAAG
>JAIRQB010000033.1 GCA_031256695.1 Elusimicrobiota bacterium
GCGCTTACAAAAATTTTATTTTCTTTCATTGGGCTTTTCCTTATTTCTTATTTCAGAGACAAAAGAAAAAAGAATGTCGGCTAAGGCAAAAGATAAAATTGCCGCTTTTAAAATATAAATAAAAGTAATCTCGGCTCTGTCTTGCAATAGAAAAGCGTCTATATAATTTCTCATAGCGGAATATTCGCGCGGGACAGAAATCAATTCGCTTGAAGAGGCTATAGCGATAGACATAATCATTATCATTCCAAAAGTAACTCCGATTAAAATAAAAGCCTTTTTAAACCTGCCTATAATAAAATGCCCGAAGCCCGGTATTAAAAGAATAGTCGCCAAGACGGCAAAGGTATATTTTATGACGATAAGGAGTTTTACAGAAGTTTTCATCTATGCTCCGCGTCCTGCAAGTATTACGGCAATATCGTTGACATTTGTCCCGGTAGGACCTGTAAAAAGCAAAGCATTGACGGCTTTTAAAGCATTGTAAGAATCATTGTTTTTTAAGACATCGTCAATTTTTATATTTTTTTCTCTTAAATTTTGAGCCGTCTGTCCGTCAACAATGCCGCCTGCGGCATCTGTAGGACCGTCTGTGCCGTCAGAGCCTGCTGAAAAAATCAAAATATCTTTTAAGCCCTCTATGCCTGCGGCTGCCGCCAGAGCCGTCTCTTGATTTCTGCCGCCTTTCCCCGAGCCTTTTAAATGGACGACAGTTTCACCGCCTAAAATCACAGCGCAAGGTCTTTTTAAACTATCCGCTTTATCTATTTGACAAGCGATAGATGAAAGTAAAAAACCTATTTCTCGGGCTTCGCTTTTCATATCAGAGCATAAAATAAGAGGCTCATAGCCGAGACTTTTAGCGGTTTTAGCGGCGCTTTCGCAAAGCCCGCTGACACTGCCGCTGATTACTGTTTTGACATTGTGAAGTTTTTTAGGAGTCTCTTTTAAAATATATTCTCTTATGCTGTTTTTTAATTTTAAGTCATACTTTTCTATTACGGCAAGCGCTTCCTCAGCCGAAGTTAAATCCGGAGCGGCGGGACCTGATGCTATAGAATCAAGCCTATCTCCTAAAACGTCAGACAAAACGATTGTAAAAATTCTCGCGGGATAACAGATTTCTGCAAAACGCCCCGCTTTAACTGCAGAAAGTCTTTTCCTTATCATATTGATTTCTACAATATCTGCGCCGCAAGCGAGAAGTTGTCTGTTGATAGCGGCAATATCTGAAAGCGTTATCCCCTTTAACGGCTTTTCAAAAAGAGCTGAGCCTCCGCCTGAAATTAGAAAAACAACTTCGTCTTTTTCGCCGAGGTATTGCGCGATGTCTAGAATTTTTTGAGTCCCCAAAATTGTGTTTTCATCTGAAATGGGATGTCCCGCTTCTATAATCTCTAAATCGCCTATTGCGCCTTTTGAATGAGCGTATTTTGTAATAACTACGCCGCCGCTTACGCGCGTGCCTAAATATTTATTGGCGGCTTCAGCCATTGCCCAAGCGGCTTTGCCGACGGCAAAAAGATAAACTTTGCCGTAAAATTTATGGCTTCCCAAAGCCTTCCTAACGGCGCTTTGAGGCATATTATCTGCGATAGATTTGTTAATGATTGTTTGAGCATCTGTATAGAGTTTAGACATTTTCCGCTCCTTTTTTAGACATTGATTTTTTCTATATCCGTCTGCCCTCTAAACCAAGTAAATTGTCTCTTGGCATATTGGCGGGTTTTTGCGCAAAGTTCTTTGATTAAATCATCTTTTGAAATTTCGCATTTTAAAAATTGCAAAACTTGCTTATAGCCTATTGAATTAAAAGCGGGACATTCTTCGCTAAAACCCATCTGCAAAACTTCTCTTGTTTCCTCTATCAAACCGTTTTCAATCATCGCTAAACACCTTTTATTTATCCTCTCATAAAGGCGCGCTCTGTCTGCATTTAGAAAATAATGCTTAAAATCATAGCGTTTTACTCTCGGCTTAAAATGGGAAGTTACAGTTTTGCCTGATAAAATATTTATTTCCAATGCCCTGAGCAGCCTTTGAGGATTGTCTTTGTGTTTTAGAGCGCTTTCGCCGTCAAGTTTTAATAATTCCTCATAGAGTTGAGCCGCTGTTTTTTTAGACAAAACTTCTCTTAAAGAGGAATCGGCGGGCGGCATTTCGTCAAGCCCGTATAAAAGCGCTTTTATATAAAGACCCGTTCCGCCTGATATTACGGGCAATTTTCCCGCTTTTATTATTTCTTTTATTTTAGCGTTCGCATCTTTTGCAAAATCAGCCGCGCTGTATTTGCAATCAGGCTCTATAATATCTGTGAGATATTGTTTTATGCCGTCTATTATTCTGCATCCGTCTGAGAGAAATCCTTCTTTGTTAGAGCCGATATTTAAATATTTGTAAACCTGACGGGAGTCGCTTGAAATTATTTCGCCTTTATTTTTCTTGCAAAAATCAACGGCAAATTTTGTTTTGCCGCTTGCCGTAGCGCCTGATATGACTATTATTTTTTCCATATCTTATTCTTGTAAAACTTAAACCAAAGACAATGCCCTTTTAGAAATTTCATAGAGAGCCACAGCGCTTGCGCAAGAAGCGTTTAGAGAGGATATTGAATCGCTTTGAGGTATGGATATTAGAAAATCGCATTTTTCTTTTGTCAATCTGTGTAAACCGTTTCCTTCTCCGCCGACTACTATAGCCGTTGGAAAAACAAAATCAGCGCCTGATATATCTTTACCGCTTCTGTCTAAACCGTATATCCAGAAACCATTCTCTTTTAACAATTCTATAGTCTGATTTATATTTGAAACTCGAGCAATATCAATATGCTCTATAGCGCCCGCTGAAGTTTTTGAAACGGTTTCATTTACAGAGGCGCTATGCCTTTTAGGGATTACAACGCCGACTGCTCCGAAAGCGGCGCAATTTCTAATTATTGCGCCTAAATTATGAGGGTCTTCTATAGAATCTAAAACAGCCAAAAAAGAATTTGTCTTTTTTTTTGCCGCTTCTATTAAATTTTCAATATCCTCATATTTAGCGGGAGAGATTTCCGCCGCTATGCCTTGCGAATTTGCTGAAAGTTTATCCAACTTTTTCGGCGGACAATTTTGCAAAACTATGCCTTTTTGCCTAGCGAGTTTTATTATTTTAGAAACGGCATCGCCTCTTGCTGTTTGAGATAAAAGTATTTTATTTATCTCTCTTTTGCCGCTTAAAAGCGCTTCTAAAACGGAATTCCGCCCGTAAATAAAATTATTTTCCATATATTTTCTCTTTCTTTTTGCCGCAAAAACTTTTAAAGCCCGTTTTTCCAGCCGATATGCCGTCAAAATAGCAAATAATTTTAAACTTTATATAATAGCGCCCGATTGAACGGATAATCATCGCGGAAGAATAATGAAAAAAAATTTAAAAATACCCGCCGTTTTAGCGCTATTGTTTATTTCAATTTTTGCTCAAGCGGCGGGTTATTATTTTTCAAGAAGTTTTTCTGTTTTAAGTTTAAGTTTGCTCTCTTTTATAATTTCCTTTGAAGTCCTTCTCTATTTTACAAAAACTCAAGAATCAAAATTTTCAGAGTTCTATATGAGAGATTTAAAAAAAGCGGGCTTAAAATCGTCGGTGTTAAACGCAGGCGCGGTGATTTTCTTTTCTCTGCTCGTCTTGTCAAAATTGTTTAAGGTTTTGCAGGACGCCCATAGTTTTGATGCGGCGACAGCCCAGTATTTTGTTTTGACGGCGCTTTTTGTTTTTATATTATGCTCCCGTCTTGTTTTTGGAAACAAAACTTTGTTTAGGATTTTTCTTTTTTCTTCCATCTCCGCTTTGCTGGCGGAGTTTTGCATTTTTGCAGTCTCAAAAAGCGGGATTTTCTCTTTGGATATTTATGCTTCTTTCTTTTTAATATCAACTGTTTTAGTTTTGTCGGTTCTGTCAATAATAAAATCAATAAAGGCGGTTAAAAATTAAGAGTTTAGAGTTATGAATGCATTGCTTCAAGCAGGAAATAAACAGCGTATAAACAACAATGCATTCCGCGTCTAATGGACAGGCGTAAAATGCGCTGTGAAGTTGATAAGCGAGGCGGCGGAAGAATCTATTTTCTTTTGCCGCCTGCTTTTAAAAAAGGGAAAAATTGAAAATTAAAAAATAAGCGAGGTTTAAGATGTCAAAATATCTTGTAATTGTGGAATCTCCGGCAAAAGAAAAAACCATATCTAAAATTTTAGGCGGCGACTTTGAAGTCAAGAGTTCTTTCGGACATATCAGAGATTTGCCGGCAAGCAAATTAGGAATTGACGCCGACAATAACTTTGAGCCTACATATATCAATATGCCCAAATCTCAAAAAACTATAAGTTTTTTAAAAAACAGGTCTGATGCCGCGGAAAAAATTTATCTTGCTACCGACCTTGACAGGGAAGGCGAGGCTATAGCGTGGCATTTGAAAGAAGCGTTGCAATTGCCTGATTCCAAACTTGAAAGGATTACTTTTAGCGAAATTACGCCTGATGCCGTCAGAGGCGCTGTGGCAAATCCGCGCAAACTCAATATGGCTTTAGTTGACAGTCAGCAAGCGCGCAGGATTTTAGACAGGATAGTAGGCTATAAACTCTCTCCGCTTTTATGGAAGAAAGTAAAAAGAGGTCTCTCTGCCGGCAGAGTTCAATCCGCCGCCGTTATGATTATTTGCGATAGAGAAGAAGAAATAAAAGCCTTTGTTCCCGAAGAGTATTGGAGCATTGAAGTTGATTTGTCAAAAAAAGATTCAGGCGAATCATTCAAAGCCTCTCTGCATTCAAAAGACGGCGTCAAATATGAGAAATTGTCAATCAAAAACAAAGAAGAAGCCGCCCAAATTTTAAGCGGTTTGGAAAATGCTCAATACATAGTTTCTTCGGTTGAAACAAAGCAAAAGAGGCGCTCGCCTTATCCGCCGTATACTACTTCAACAATGCAGCAGGATGCATCGCACAGGCTCGGTTTTACCTCTGCAAAAACTATGTCAACGGCGCAAAAATTATACGAGGGCATAAATATACAAGGCTCAAATACAGGGCTTATAACATATATGAGGACGGATTCTTTAAATATAGCCGCAAGTTGTCGAGTTCAAACTCAAAAATTTATAGCCTCTTTTTACGGGGAAAATTTTCTGCCGCCTAAACCAAGATTTTATTCTGCAAAAACAAAAGGCGCTCAAGAAGCCCATGAGGCTATAAGACCGGCTTATCCTGATAAAACTCCGCAATCCATAAAGCAATATCTTTCCGCGGAGGAATTTAAACTCTATGATTTGATTTGGAAAAGATTTATAGCCAGCCAGATG
>JAIRQB010000098.1 GCA_031256695.1 Elusimicrobiota bacterium
GACCCGCCGCAAATTTGAACCCACTGCTTTTAAAATAAGTTAGTCCCGCATAAACGCTTTTCTGTTCTGCCCTTATAAATATAAACTTATTTATATAGACGGCGCAGAAACTCCTGTCACAGGCGATATATCTTTCGGGCATAGTCTGCACGGCGCTTTGGAAAAATATCACAGGCAGGAAAATGGGAGTTTTGATTTTCTTATGGAATGTTATAACGATGCTTGGAAAAGCGGCGGTTTTGAAAGCCCATTAAAACTTTTTGAATATTATTTGCGCGGCAAAAGTATGCTTGAAAATTATTACAACAGTTTAAAGCAAAATGCAGGCGGCGGCAAGCCCGTTTATATTGAAGAAAAATTTGAGGCAAATATAGGCAAATACAGGTTTATAGGCATTATTGACAGGATAGACAAAATGTCAGACGGCTCTTTTGAAATAATAGACTATAAAACGCATTCTCAAATATGGACTCAAGAGAGGGCGGACAGAGATTTGCAAATGTCTTTTTATATTCACGCCTGCAGGACAATTTTAGGCATAAATCCGAAAACAGCCTCTTTTTATTTCTTGTCTCAAAATAAAAAAATACAGACAAAAAGAACATCTGCAGACATTGAGACGGCTATAGAGACGGCTTTAGACTGCGCGCAAAAAATAAACAGCGAAGATTTTTCTCCAAACATTTCAAATTGCTTCCGCTGCGAATTGAAACAAAAATGCAAAATTAGGAAACAGGACTTTTAATTTAACAGGAGCAGAAAAATGGATTTCATCAAAATAAATAAAAATGACAATGTCGCAGCGGCGCTAAAATTTTTAAAGGCGGGCAGCGCCGTAGAAATTGACGGCGCAAAAATAATTTTAAAAGACGATATCCCCTTCGGTCATAAATTTGCCGTCTGCGGTATTGCTGAAAATCAAAATGTAATTAAATACGGAAATCCAATAGGGCATAGCGTCAAAGAGATTGAAGCGGGGCAATGGATACATACTCACAATTTAAAAACTAATCTTTCAGACCTTGAAAACTATATTTATCAAAAAGACAAAATAATGCCGCAGCCCGCCCTTTCAAAATTTGAAAATGCAAAGTTTTACGGTTATTTAAGAAAAGACGGACAAGTCGGCATCAGGAATGAAATTTGGATAATCCCGCTTGTAGGCTGCGTAAATACAACTGCAAAAATTTTAGAAAAACGCGTCGCCGCTTTGTTTGAGGGAAAGACTGACGGCATTTTTGCCTATACTCATCAATGGGGCTGCTCTCAGATGGGGCAGGACCAGTTGACTACTCAAATCACTTTAAAAGGACTTATAAATAATCCTAATTGCGCGGCAGTTTTAGTTTTAGGGCTCGGCTGTGAAAATAATAATGTCAAGGCTTTTGAGCCTCTTTTGGGGGATTATGACAGAGATAGAGTAAAGTTTTTAATCTCTCAAGAAGAAGGCGATGAAATTGAAGAAGGTTTAAAAATAATAAGCGGACTTGTTGAATACTCCTTGCATTTTAAAAGAGAGGAATTTCCCGCAAGTCATCTTACTTTGGGTTTTAAATGCGGCGGCTCTGACGGATTTTCAGGAATTACAGCAAATCCATTGTGCGGACGCATAAATGATATTTTGGTATCGCTTGGCGGCAAGACTATTTTGACAGAAACCCCTGAAATGTTCGGCGCTGAAAGGCTTTTGATGAATAGGGCAAAAGATGAGGCAGTCTTTAAAAAGATAGTCTCTTTAATCAATAACTTTAAAAATTACTTTATACGCCATAAACAGACTATTTATGAAAATCCTTCGCCCGGCAATAAAGAGGGCGGCATATCTACATTAGAGGAAAAATCTTTGGGCTGTATTCAAAAGGGAGGTCTTGCTGAAGTCAATGATGTTTTAGAGTATGGACAAAAGCCTGAGAAAGGGCTGAATTTGCTGACAGGACCCGGGAACGATATGGTCTCTTGCACAAATTTAACCGCTTGCGGCGCTCAGATGATTCTTTTTACAACAGGGCGGGGAAATCCTTTCGGAGCGCCCGTTCCTACGGTAAAAATATCCTCAAATACAGCGCTATACAAAAATAAAAAACATTGGATAGACTTTGATGCGGGCGAAGTTTTAGAAAATTCCTCTTTTGATGCGGCGGCAGAAAAACTTTTTTATTATATTTTAGACTTGGCAAGCGGGAAAATTCAAAGTAAAAATGAAATTGCCGGGTATAGAGAAATAGCAATTTTTAAGGACGGAGTGATTTTGTAAAGGCAAATTGAGTAATTTGTCGGCGCAACAGCGCCGCCGGGTGTCATTGCGGCGGAAGCCGCAATCCATTTTCGCTGTTGTCTTTGCCGTTATTTTCATTGTCAAAATGGATACTTGAGTTGCCCCCAATTACAGATGGCAACTCCCGCTGGCGAGACATCGGCTAAAGCCGATGTCTCTTGCGTGAGTATGACAACACTGGAACTGGCGTCAAAGCCCAAAACTAGGGCGTCATTCCCGCGAAGGCGGGAATCCCTGTTGTCTTTGCCGTTAAACTAATAAGTCGGGCAAGCCGACTCCGAAACTTTTCTACTTTTAACGTTTAACTTTTAATGTGAAAAGGGCAGTTTTTAGTAAACAGGGATTCCCGCCTTCTTGAGTTGCCTCAATACTGACGGCAACTCAAGAATGACCCGGAGATTTAGCGGATTGCGGCAGCGCTATGTGTTTGCGCTGCGCAAACGCATAGCGCTGCCGCAAGGCTTCCCGCATTGTCTTAAAACAAAGGAAACAAAATGCAAAACTCTCTCATTTTAGGCGACAATCTTGAAATCCTCAAAACAATAGACAGCAATAGCATAGACCTCATTTACCTTGACCCGCCTTTTTTCAGCAATCGCAATTATGAAGTTATTTGGGGCGATGCGGGAGAAGTGAGAAGTTTTAAAGACAGATGGGCGGGCGGTATTTCGCATTATATTGATTGGCTAAATGAGCGCGTAAAAGAAATGTATCGCATTTTAAAACAGACGGGCAGCATTTTTCTGCATTGCGATTGGCACGCAAGCCATTACATTAAAACCCAAATTTTAGACAGGCTCTTTGATTATGAAAACTTTCGCGGCGAAATTATTTGGAAAAGAACACACGCAAAAAACGATGCAATTAAGAAATTAACTGTATTGACCGATAGTATTTTTTATTACAGCAAGACGCGTAAATTTACATATATTCCAATATTTGTTGAATTGAGGGAACAATATGTTAAATCAGCCTACAATTTAAAAGATGAGCGCGGACAATATCAAGCAATAACTTTGACTGGCGCCGGCATAAATAAAAACGATATTGAATGGAAAGGCTATCATCCTGCAAAAAGCGGGCGGCATTACGCTATTCCGAAAGAGATAATTAAAAATTTAGCAGGCGAAGCAGGCGATAATTATTCCTCTATTGAGAAATTGGAATTGCTTGAAAAAAACGGCTATATCGTTTGGAGCGCCAATGGAGTTCCGCGTTTAAAACAATATTTAGACAATACAAAAGGAA
>JAIRQB010000212.1 GCA_031256695.1 Elusimicrobiota bacterium
TTTAATAGTCACTGCCGCTTTGATAATTAAACAAATTGCATCTATGTTCTAATTGATTTAAATGCAAATACAAGCGCAAGAAATAAGGGATAAGGCGTTTATTGCGTCAGAAAATCTAAAAAAAATCGGGAAAATGCCCGCGGCATTTTCCCGATTTCCGTCTGCTTATTTTAAAAACTATTTAGACATATTCTTTATAAAAGAAGTCCTTTCAAGCAAAGAGCCTTTTTTAGAATTCTTTCCTAAATTCATACCTGAAACAGCCGTCTTATTTATCAAATAAAGATTCTTGTCGTTTTTATCGCGGTATCCCCAAATTGAATGTATAGCATATGGCTGATGATTTGCCTGTCCGATATAGAGCATTATATGACCCGGAAAATACAGCAAAGATGCGCCTTCAAGCGCCTTTCCCATAATTTTTGCGCCTTTGCTTTTTTCATCGTCTTCTTTAAAAAAAGAAATATTTTTCATCATAGACGTTGAATGTATTTGCGCGGCGGAATTTCTCGGCAGATTTATTCCAAAACAAGAGAAAACATTTTTTATAAAACTGGAACAATCTAAAAAATCGTCTTGCCCTCCCCAGCCATATGGAGTATTTAAATATTTAAAAGCCTGCTCCAAAACATTACGCCTGCTGTATTTTAAATATCCTCTAGAAATATCTCCCTTGCCGATAAAAGCCTCTTTAAAATACAAAACTCCTTTATTGTCGGCTGAAGGCATTTTTATCTTAACTAAATTGTCTTTGGTTTCTTCTGCTGTAAAACGCGTTCCCATCTGGGCATAACTTATAAACTCCGTTCTTTCTTCATCTGCATAAATGTCTGCAACAGCGGATATTACTATTACAAAGTCTGACGCTGTCTTCGTTTTAGCGCCGTTTGTTTTTAGAAGACTATTCCAAGTCTCTTTATTGCAGAAACCTATATCTGACGCTTCCATCCAGCCTTCAGCCTCTCGGGCAAAAACATAAAACCATTTTCCATCTTTCGTTTTATAAGAGACAATCAGAGGCTCTCCTAAATGGAGGCGCGTAACTTGCAGCCTGTCAAGACCTTCGGTTTCTTTGGAAGAATAAAGAGGAATTGTTGCCGGGATAATTCTCAAATCGGAAGATTTGACGGCAAGTCCATATTGAATTGCAACGGGAGCATTTAGAGATGAGAAATTTATATTTGACGAGACTTTGGTTAATGCGCTCTTGATATTTTTTGCGCCCAATTTTTCATTCTTATATTTATTGTATTTTGCCAATGTTTTTTTCAGCGATGTTCCAAAATTTTTGCCTGCAAAATAGGAAGTTCCAAACTTTGTTAAATTGTTGACAAGTTTATTTTCTTCAAATTCAGAATTTAGTTTTTCTATTTCTTGTCCGTTTAAGAGGACAGCGTCCGGTTTTTTTATTTTAGCAATCCAAAATCCCGGACTTCTCATCTCTCGGCTTACTCCGTCTAAAACAATGGGCGCGGGCATCGGCTGTTTAGCGCAGCCGAATAAAAAAGCGGCAAAGATAAAACAAAAACAAATAAGAAAAATATTTCTTTTCACTTTTAAATTCCCATTCATATACATTGTTTTATTAAGACAAAGGCAAAATGGATTGCGGCGACGCTATGCGTTTGCGCGCGCCGCAAATGACACCCGGGTTTGGGCAATGACAATGGGGCAAACGCTCTGACGCCGCCGAAATTCCTGTTTGCCGTTCATTCTCAATTCTTAATCCTCGTCCTCGTCTTTTGCAACTCCCGCTATGGCGGCTACTTTGTCGCCTTCTCCGAGTTTTACAAGACGCACGCCTTGGGCATTGCGCCCTATCACTGAGATTTGTTTTACAGCAAGCCTAATTGTAATGCCGTCTTGAGTAATTATCATAATCTCTTCGCCGTCATTTGCCCGCTTTATGCCTACTACTGAGCCGTTTCTTTGGCTAGTCTGTATATTTATCACGCCTTTTCCGCCGCGGCGCGTCAAGCGGTATTCTGAAACTTCAGTCCTCTTTCCATAGCCGTTTTCAGTAGCGGCTAAAACTATGTCTTTTTCAGATAAAACTTCCATACCGATTACTTCATCTTCTTTTTCAAGAGTAATGCCTCTAACTCCCGCCGCAGACCGCCCCATAGCGCGGACATCGCTTTCTTTAAACCTTATAGCCTGTCCGCTTTTTGTAGCCAGTATTACCTCAGGGTTTTTATTTACAGCCTTAACCTCTATCAAAATATCGCCGTCTTCAAGTTTAATAGCGGCTATGCCCGTCTTTCTGGGATTTGCGAATTCCTCTAAATCTATTTTCTTTACCGTGCCGTTTCTTGTCCCCATTATTAAGTATTCGCCCTTAATATCTTTTTTATCAAAAGAATCTATGGCGATTACCGCCGTAATTTTTTCATCTGCGCTTTGCAATTGCAAGAGATTTACTATAGCCTTGCCTTTTGAAATACGCGAGCCTTCCGGTATTTCATATGCTCTTATCCAATAGAGCCTTCCGCGCGTTGTAAAGAAAAGCAAATAAGCGTGAGAGGATGTAGTAAAGAGATTTTCAACAAAATCCTCCTCTTTTGTATTCATTGCCGTAATGCCTTTCCCGCCGCGTCCTTGGGCTTTATAAGTGTCAAGCGGTATGCGTTTTATATATCCGCTATGGGACATTGTGACGGCGACTTCTTCTTCTTGAATTAAATCCTCTATATTGAAGTCGGCTTCTCCGGCTTGTATTTTTGTCCGCCTTGCATCGCCGTATTCTTTTTTCAATTCTTCAAGTTCGTCTTTTATTATTTTTAAAACTTTTCTGGGGTCTGCTAAAATTGAGCGGAGTTTTTCTATAAGTTTTATTTTCTCAAGGTATTCGTCGTCAATTTCCTGTCTCTCTAAACCTGTGAGTTGATGCAGCCTCATCTCTAAAATGGCTTCAGATTGAAGTTTTGAAAGTTTGAATTTACTCATTAAAGCATTGCGGGCTGCCTCTTTATTTTCAGAACTCCTTATAACTTTTACCACAGCGTCTAAATTGTCTAATGCAATTTTTAAACCTTCTAAAATATGCGCTCTGGCTTCCGCTTTTTGCAAATCAAATTTCGTCCGCCTTGTGATTACGTCTTTCCTATGCTCTATATGATGACCCAACATTTCTTTTATATTCATAACTTTGGGTCTGTTTTTATCTAAAGCCAGCATTATCACGCCGAAAGAAGACTGCATAGCGGTATGTTTATAGAGTTGATTTAAAACCACCTGCCCATTTGCATCTCTTTTTAACTCTATGACTATCCTTATGCCGTCTCTGTCCGACTCATCGCGCAAATCGCTTATGCCGTCTATTTTTTTATCTTTTACCAAATCGGCTATTGAAGTTATGAGATTTGTCTTATTTACTTGATAGGGAATTTCGCTAATTATTATTGTCTCTCTGCCGTTTTTAGAAACTTCTATTTCGGCTTTGCCCCTCATTTTTATAGAGCCTCTGCCTGTTTCTAAATAATCTTTTATGCCGCCTTTCCCTAAAATTATAGCGGCTGTCGGAAAGTCCGGTCCTTTTATGATTTTTGCAATGTCTGCAATAGCGATATCTTCATTGTCTATCATAGCGACAATGGCATCGCAGACTTCGTTTAAATTGTGAGTCGGTATATTTGTAGCCATACCGACCGCTATGCCTGAAGAACCGTT
The DNA here is from genome assembly GCA_031256695.1 of Elusimicrobiota bacterium. Classification (GTDB taxonomy): domain Bacteria; phylum Elusimicrobiota; class Endomicrobiia; order Endomicrobiales; family Endomicrobiaceae; genus JAIRQB01. Next base: position 3,670 of record JAIRQB010000212.1, read on the forward strand.
TATCAAAAGATTTGGGATTTTAGTAGGTAAAACAGAAGGCTCTTTTAAAGATTCATCGTAATTGGGGACAAAATCAACTGTATTTTTATCAATATCTGCAAGAATTTCTTCTGT
>JAIRQB010000230.1 GCA_031256695.1 Elusimicrobiota bacterium
TTGATAGAGATTCTTATCAATGGCTGCGCGATAATTGGAATTCGTTTGTCGCCAAAGATGCAGTTGGAACTTATTTGAAGTAGAAAGAGCAGTTGTTTCTGCGAATAAAGTTAAAAGGAATTAAAAATGGCGCGCCGTAAAAAGCAGTTAATATTGAAAGAAACGAACAATAATGATTATGAAGTGAAAAAAACAGCGCCGTTTTTCAGATTACAAAACGCTTATCTTTATAAAGGCGATGTTTTGAACCGCTCTCTTTTTAAAAAAGATTTTTGCGATTTAATTGTAACCTCGCCGCCTTATAATGTTGGAATAGAATATAATTCAAACGATGATGTGTTAAGTTATGAGGATTATTTAGATTTTAGCGACAAGTGGATTAAGAATTGTTTTTATTGGGCTAAAGATAGTTGCCGTTTTATATTAAATATTCCGCTTGATAAGAATAAAGGCGGGCAAAAAAGTGTCGGAGCAGATATTACAACTATAGCGCAAAAAGCGGGTTGGAAATATCATTCAACAATTATTTGGAATGAAGGTAATATCTCTCGCCGCACCGCCTGGGGTTCTTTTATGTCGGCGTCTGCTCCATATGTAATCGCTCCCGTAGAATTGATTCTCGTTTTGTATAAAAAAGATTGGAAAAAAACAGGCGGCACTAAAATTTCAGATATTTCAAAAGAAAATTTTATGTCTTGGACAAGCGGAGTGTGGACATTCAACGGCGAGAGTAAAAAAAGAATAGGACATCCTGCTCCTTTTCCAAAGGAATTGCCGTATAGAGCGGTTAAACTTTTTAGTTATGTGAAAGATATTGTTTTTGACCCTTTCAGCGGCAGCGGCACTACTCCTTTAATCGCAGCGCTAAATAATAGAATAGGAGTTGGTTTAGATATTGATGAATCTTATTGCAATTTAGCCAAGAAAAGAATTTTAAACGAATTAAACACTTTGAATTTAAGGAATGCTGATGAGTGAAATATCGCAAGAAAAACTTATAAAAGAATTCTTTGTGAAAAATCCAAATAGGGATATAAAACATCCCGAAGTCGTAGATTGGCTTACTGCCGAATATAAGAAAAGAACGGGAAATATATTTAGGGACCCGGACAGAGGCATTAGAAAACTTCATCAAGAAGGATTTCTCATTAAGATTGAAAAAGGCGTTTATAGATATAATCCGCAAAACGTCAGATATAGAGATTTAGAAGACTTTACTCAAAAGCAAAAAGAAGATATTTTAAAAAGAGACGGCTATAAATGCGTTCAATGCGGACGCGGTTTAAAAGAAGGAGTTGAATTGCATATTGACCACGTAAAGCCGAAAGATTTAGGCGGAAAGGCTGTTCTTGAAAATGGTCAGGTATTATGTTCCCGCTGTAATTTTCTCAAAAAGAATTTGAAACAAACAGAATCCGGAAAGAAAATGTTTATCAGAATGTATGAATTGGCAAAAAAAGACAAAAATGACGAAGTAATGAAATTTGCAAGCGCAATTCTCAAATGTTTTGAGGATTATGATGTCAATGGACACATAGAGTGGAAAAAATAAGGAATTCATTATGTTAAAGTTCGCAAGAAGCGCTTACTCTTTGAGAGCGGTTTTAAAAGAAACTTTAATAGAAAGTGGTTTAAAACCCGATGATTATGATTTAAATAAAATGGCTGTAAATTTTTCGGATTATTTAAACGAGGATTTAGGACAGATGATTTGCGATAAAGCGAAGCATTATATTGACGATGATTTTATATCGGATTTTGAGAGAAAATATGAATGAACGCCTTGTAGAATGGACATTACTGCGCGAAAGAAATTATTTACAAGAGTGCATTGACTTGCCTCTTGAAAGCAAGGTCTGTCAACAATATACAACAAAATACGGGCGTATTGATTTTGCCCATAAAATAAAAAATGGTGGTTATTTGATAACAGAGTTAGAAACAGTTTTAGACGCTAAACCAAAATTATCATATTGCTTTGGGCAATGTTTAGAATATAAGAACATCGTTTTGGCAAACAATTATCCCCATAAAGTCGCTATTTTATACGCTGTTCAAACTCCGGAAAACTATTGCCGCGATATTGCAGAATTTTGCCAAGCGAACAATATGTTGCTCTATACATATGACCTTGAAAAAATAAAAAACCTATACAATGATGAAATGCAAAAATCGTTAATGAATAACGGCGCATTATTTTCTAATCCAGTCTCTATGAATTTTACGCATTTAGCGGGTCTAAATAGATTATTCATTCCTTTTTTTGAGCGACAAGCGGAAGAATTAAACAAAAACGATTTAAAGCAATCTTTTAATGTTATAGGGACAGGACGGACAGAAACAATTTTTAACGTGCATTGCAGCGCGGCAAGGTTTTTTGATTTGATTATCAAAGAAAACGGCTTGTATAAATTAACTGATTATGGCATCCGTTTTCGCGACAATATAAACAGCATTGAGATAGTTGATGATGTAAAAAGAATAGAGTTGAGCGTTGAGCAGAAAAGGATATTGATAGAATCTCTGTTAAACGGTAATTTCCACGAGAAAAAGAGCAAAATTAATATCTACTATTTTTTGAAATTTATAGCGCTTACCGAGGGCGAATGGATTCCGCGAGGCAGAATATTTAATAAACGCTCTGAATTTGAATTCGTCAATAGTTTTTTCAGAATGGATTATTCAGAAGGCTCTGTCGCCGATTTATTAAGATTTACCTGCAATCATTGCATTGAATTGGAACTTATTGAAAAAATCAAAACAACTTCTTTTTACGATAGAGTTGTTTTTACTTCTTTAGGTGCAAGAGTATTAGCCTATATGGAACAAGATATACAAGCAAAACGCGAAAAAATACAAATACCTTTGCAAATCTGACAGTGTGATAGCGTCAATCAAAATTGAAAAATAAAAAAAGAGAAAAGATATGCCTTTATCGCAAGTTAAAGATTGCCCGCAAGATATTTATAAAGCGGCTCAAAGAGACGGCGTAACGGCAATGCAAAACGCTATAGAGAATTTGACAATAATGGGAGTTTCTTTCCCCGATTTGGAAACTTTAGAAAATGCCGCAAATGCTGTCGGTTCTCAGATGTTTGAAGGATTTAGACCCGCTAAAAACGGAATGATTTTAATTAGAGATTAAATAACTCTGTCTCAACTTATTAAAGCGGCAAAAGAAAAAATATGAGTGATTATAAATACAATGGGAGTTTAAAGGATAAAAAATGAAAAGAGATTATTATGAAGTTTTAGGAGTGTCTAAAAGCGCAAGCGCCGATGAGATAAAGGCGGCTTATAGAAAACTTGCGCTAAAATATCACCCTGATAAAAATCCCGGCAATAAAGAGGCTGAAGAAAAATTTAAAGAAATCAATGAAGCATATGATGTTTTGTCCGACTCTCAAAAGAAACAGCAATACGATACTTTCGGTCACGATGCGCAATCAGGCGGCAATCCTTTCGGCGGCGGCAGTCCCTTCGGCGGAGGTTTTTCTTATTCGGGCGGAATCAATATGGACGATATTTTTGAAAATTTAGGCGATATTTTCGGCGGCGGGACAAAACGCTCTCGGCAGTCGGCAAATAGAGGCGCTGATTTAAGAGCCGATGTTGAAATCTCTTATAAAGACGCTTTGGAAGGAACTGAAATTCAAATAGAAATTCCTAAACAAGAAAATTGCCCCTCTTGCCGCGGGACGGGCGGCAAAGACGGCTCAAAACCTAAAGAATGTCCGCAATGCCGCGGCAGCGGTCAAATAATGCGCTCTCAAGGCTTTTTTTCTTTTTCTCAAACTTGTCCGAGATGTAAAGGTATGGGCAGTATAAATGACAATCCTTGTTCAGAATGCAGAGGCTCGGGGACTGTCAGAAAAAGGACATCTATAAAAGTGCGCGTTCCCCAAGGGGCAGATGAAGGCACTCAATTAAAAGTGAGCGGCGCAGGCGATGCGGGGAAAAACGGCGGGGCGGCGGGCGATTTATATGTTTTTATACATTTAAAGCCGATGCCTAATTTCCAAAGGCAAGGAGACGATTTATATACTTCTTTATCAATTACTTTTTCTCAAGCGGCGCTGGGATTTGAAGCCGATGTCCCCGTCATAGACGGAAATGTCAAATTGAAAATACCTGCCGGGACGCAGCCGGGCATTACTATGCGCGTAAAAGAGCAAGGCTTTCCTGCTATTGGACGCAGAATAAGGGGAAATCTTTTTGTGAAAATAAATGGTGAAGTCCCTAAAGATATGAATGAAAATCAAAAAAGAGCGCTGTTTGAATATGCAAAAACTATGGGAGAAGTTCCAAAAGACGAGTCTTATCAAAAAGACAATATTTTTAAGAAATTTTTCAAATAAAAAAACAAGGAGAGCAAAATGAATTTAGCCGGCGTTTCTATCAAAAGACCTACTTTTATATTTTCGCTTTTAATAGCCTTTATAATAGTAGGGCTTATTTTTATGGACAGAATGCAAGTCAGAATGATGCCTGATGTTGAATATCCATATGTAGCCGTAAATATCGCATATCCCGGCGCTGGACCTGAGGAAATTGAAAGCAGAGTCAGCAGGACGGTAGAAAATCAGTTGAGTTCAATTAGCGGAATTAAGCATATAAACTCTGTCAGCCAAGACGGGAGTTCGCGCGTTTTTGCCGAATTTGAATTAGGGAAAGATGTGGAAATTGCTCTGCAAGAGGTCAAAGATAAAATAGCCGAAGCCCGCAGGAGATTTCCCGACGATATAGAAGAGCCGATAGTTCAAAAATACGACCCTGAATCCCGCCCTGTTATGACTTTGAGTTTAAAAGCGTCTTTAAACCCAAAAGAATTATACGACCTCGCCGACGAATATTACCGCACTGAACTTTTAAGAGTAGACGGCATATCAAATATATATATAGCGGGCGGCACAAGGCGCGAAATACGCGTTTTAGTTGATAGAAATAAATTAGACCAATACGACATAACCCTTTCAGCCATATCCCAAAGCATAGGCGACAACAGTATGAATGTGCCTATTGGACGTCTTTCTTCAGGCGATGAAGACGTCTCTTTTAGAACTATAGGCGAATACAGAAATGTCCAAGATATAGCCGATGTGCCGATAAGGTTTAGAGGAAATGATATTTCTGTATCAGTAAATGACGTCGCCCGCGTTGAAGACACTGTCGTTGAAAGATATACGGTCGGGCGCATAGATTTAAAACAAGACGGCAAAATCACAAAAGAAAACACTTTGATTCTGCCGCTTTTTAAACAATCAAAGGCAAATGAAGTAAATATCTCAAACGGAGTTTTAAAGAAAGTCAAAGAATTAAATGAAAAATATAAAAATTTGCCAGGCTCTCCTTTAATCACAGTAGTCAGCGACAACGCTAAATCAATCAAAGACAATATAGACGATGTCAAAAGAACTATTTTTGAAGGGATTTTTTTGGCAATAATCGTAGTCTATTTCTTTTTAGGCTCTTGGCGCTCTACTTTTATAACGGCATTGGCGCTGCCTAACAGTTTAATCGGCGCTTTCATTTTTATGCACTTTGCAAATTTCAGCGTCAATATCATATCGCTGATGTCTCTGTCCCTTGTGGTAGGGCTTTTGATAGACGACGCTATAGTTGTGAGAGAAAATATATACAGACATTATGAGGAAGGCGAAGAGCCTGACATTGCGGCGCAAAGAGGCACTGACGAAGTAATGCTTGCAGTCATCGCAACTACCGCTTCAATAATAGCGGTATTTCTGCCCGTAGGTTTTTTAAGCGGAATGATAGGGAAATTTTTTAAAGAATTCGGGCTGACAGTAGTTTTTGCAGTCAGCATTTCAATTCTTGACGCTTTAACTATAGCGCCGATGCTATCCGCCTATATAATTCCTTCTCATCAAAAAGAAAAAGAAAAGAAAATCCCGAAAATTGCGCAAGTCTTTATAAATATAGTTCACACTTTGACTATAGATTGGTTTGAGAAAGTCTATGAGGCTTTGGTCAAAATCTACCGCAAGACAATCGTTTTTATACTTGATAATAAGATTAAAACCATCATTTTAATGATTGCGCTTTTTGTGTTTTCAATGTCGCCTTTTTATCTCGGCAAAATTCCTACAAGTTTTATGCCTGAGGCTGAGGCGGGCGAGTTTTCAATATCAATTCAAACGCCGCCTGATTCTTCTCTTGCCAAAACAAATGAGATTACAAGTAAAATAGAAGACATTGTAATGTCTATGCCTGAGACGGAATTTGCAGTAATTACAGTCGGCAATAACAGCAGAGAATTGAATGTTTCAGATATGAGAGTCCGTCTTGTTCCTCAAAAGAATAGAAAACTCTCAACTGAAGATGTAAAGACTGTTTTGAGGAAACAATTAGCGCAAGAAATTGATAAGAGCGTCGTAATTTCTCTAAACAATCCCGCAAGCGCTATGGGCGGAGGGCGCAAATCTTTCTCTTTATTATTATTCGGCAGAGATACAAAACAACTCTCAAATGCCGCGGATAAATTGATAGAGCGTTTTAGAGAAGTCCCGGGTCTTGTTGATTTGGCTACAAATTTTATGTCGGGCAAACCCGAATATAAAATAGACATAACGCCGTCTTTGGCAAAACAATTCGGCATAAATTCTATAGCGGCAGGCGGAGAACTTAGGGCTATGGTTGAGGGCAATACTCCCGCTGTTTTTAGAGAAAACGGGCTTGAATACGACATAAGAGTTTCCCTTGAAGAAAATCAGAGGAATTTGCAAGAGTCTTTCAATAATCTATACGTATATAATGTCAACGGCAAAAGAGTAAAAGTTGCAAGAATTGCAAAACTTGAACGCGATGAGGGACCTACGAGAATTTACAGGAGAGACCGCTCAAGATTTATAGAAATATCGGGCAATATCGCAAAAGGACATACATTAGGCGAAATTCAAAAAGAGACTGATAAAATTTTGTCTGAAATAAAACAGGGGCAAAAAGACCAAAGGCTGTGGCAAAATATAACTCCGCAATATGCGGGCAATTACGACGATATGAAAGAATTGCAAAGCAGTATGATAACCGCTTCAATCCTCTCCTTAATTTTTATGTTTATGATTTTAGCGAGTTTATATGAATCAATAATTACGCCTTTTACAATTATGACGGCAATTCCTTTCGGCACTATGGGCGGCGTGATTGCAATTTTTATAACAAAAAAGCCTTTGGATTTATTTACGATGATTGGCATAGTAATGCTTATGGGGATAGTGGCTAAAAATTCCATAATACTTGTTGACTACATTCAGCAATTATTGATACGCGGCAAAAATATAAGAGAGGCTATAGTTGATGCGGGGACTATCAGACTGCGTCCTATACTTATGACTTCTTTTGCGCTAATCGGCGGAATGGCGCCTACGGCTTTGGCTTTAACTGAGGTGGGCAAATTTAGGCAAGGCGTCGGCATTTTGGTAATAGGCGGCATTATCACTTCAACTTTTTTAACTTTGCTTATTGTCCCCGCTATTTTTGAATACTTTTACAGGCTTAGGATATTTTTGCGTAAAGTTTTAGGCAGACC
>JAIRQB010000009.1 GCA_031256695.1 Elusimicrobiota bacterium
ATTTGCCGGTCTTTTTGACAGATATTTAGGCGCTGTTTGGAAAGATAAGCCCGCAGACCACAGCATTTGGAAAAGGATAGATTCTATCCCCGACACTGAACTTTGGAGAAGCCACGAGAGGCGCAAAGAGCGTCTTATAACTTTTACAAGAGAGAGGCTAAAACAGCAATTAAAAAGGCGCGGCGCTCCTTTGAAAGCCTTGTCATATGCCGACGAGGTTTTAGACCCGGAAGCGCTGACTATCGGTTTTGCCCGCAGATTTGCCACTTATAAGAGAGGCGATTTGATTTTTAGAGATTTAGAGAGATTAAAAAAAATACTTACGGATAAAAATTGCCCCGTTCAGATGATTATAGCGGGCAAAGCCCATCCAAAAGACGTGTTTGGAAAGAGAATTATCCAGCAAATTGTAAATTTTGCAAATGATGCAGAACTTAGAAATAAAATAATTTTTATAGAAGATTACGATATGAATACCGCCCATTATTTAGTGCAGGGCGCAGATATTTGGCTAAACAATCCCATAAGACCTCAAGAGGCTTCCGGGACAAGCGGTATGAAAGCGGCTGTCAACGGAGTTTTAAATTTAAGCGTTTTAGACGGCTGGTGGTGCGAAGGCTACAATGGGGAAAACGGATGGGTAATCGGCTCTATAGAAAATCAAAGCGGGGATTCGGCTTATCAAGACGATGTTGACAGTCGCTCTATTTATGAAATGTTAGAGAGAGAAATTATCCCCCTTTACTTTGCAAGAAACAGCAATGGGCTGCCGAGAGGCTGGATAAATAAAATGAAATCCTCAATGCGTTCTTTAACGCCTGCTTTTAACACAAATAGAATGGTTGAGGAATATGTCAGAAAATTTTATATCCCCTCGGCTTTAAAACATAAAAAAATGGCTGAAAACAATTTTGAAAATGCAAAGAAAAGCGCTTGGCGGCATAATAATATCGCAGAGAATTGGAAAAATATAAAGATAATATCAGCCGAAGACAATATGGAATTTGAAATGCAAAAAGGCTTTAAAGCCTCTATTACAGTTAGAATTTATTTAGGCAATATCGCCCCTGAAGATGTGAGCGTCCAAATCTATATAGGCAATATAGACACAAATAAAGAGATTACAAACCCCGTAATTAGCGAAATGTCTATTTTGTCTAAAGAGGGAAACGATTATATTTATAATTGTCAGCCGCTTTTAAACAATATCGGGCATTGCGCATATGCCATAAGAGTTTTGCCTAAATACGACGGGGAAGTTCAATATATGCCCGAATATATTATATGGAAAGGGAATTGATATGAAATATGATTTCTTAATTTTTGACCTTGACGGGACTCTGGTTGACTCCAAAGACGATTTAGCAAAAGCCTCTAATGATTTGAGAGCCTATTATAATTTAGAGCCTTTGGATTTAGAGACAATAATTTCTTTTGTCGGAAACGGCTTGAAAGTTTTAGCCGACAATATCTTGCCGCAAGAATATTCTCAAAAAGAGGAAACGCTTGAAAAATTTATAGAGTTTTATGACCGTTGCTTAACGGATACTACAAAACCCTATAAAGGCATAATTGATTTGCTTGAAAGTTTTGACAAAAGCGTTAAAAAGGCTGTTTTGTCAAATAAGAGTCAGGATTTTACAAGGCGGATTTTAGATGTTTTAGGATTGTCGCGGCATTTTATAGAGATTTGGGGCGGCGACAATGAATCGGGCGTAAAAAAACCAGACCCTAAAGTAATTTATGCCTTAATTGATAAAACGCAAAGCAAAATTGAAAACACAATTATCATAGGCGACGGCATAAATGACATAGGAGTTGCAAAAGCCGCAGGCATCGCTTCAATAGGCATTTTATACGGCTTTACCCCCGCAGAAACTATTGTAGAACTCAAACCAAATTACCTCGCAAAAAGCCCTGCAGAAATCAAAAAAATACTTAAATGAAAAACAAAGACATTTTGCTTTGCGAATGCTTTATCGTCTTGTGTTTTTAACTTATAACTTCTCAACAAAAAAGGCGGGTTTTTAGATTATCTAAAGCCCGCCCTTTCTTTTGCATTTCTTAATTTTTTAGCCTCTCGTCCGTTTTTGCGCCATTATCTCATCGTGATAGAAAAAAATCTTGTATTTGATTTTCCTTTCTTTGCAAGCCTTTATTATTTTTGCCTTAACATTATCCCAATAAATTCTGAAATATCCCTTGTCAGAATATATGCTTTTTAAAGCGTCCGCGTATTGAGGATAAAACTCCGCATAAAAATCATAAACCCTCTTTCTAAAAGCCCCGCGCAAATTTAAATTTTCAAACCCTATTTCATCTGTATACGGCGCAATTTTCTCAATAACATTTTCATAATCGCTAATGAAAGGAAAGAGCGGGGATATAAAAGCGTAGAGATTGAATTTTTCTTTGCGCAACAATTTTAAAGTTTCCAATCTATCGGATACGGAAGAGGCGCGCGGCTCTATTTTTTCGCGTATTTTGTCATCTGCGCAGTTTAAAGAAAGTCCTATCCGAATAGAGTTCAATTTTTTAAATAAATCTATATCGTCTAAAACAAATTTTGATTTCGTTAAAATTTCAACAGAAATAGGCTTGCCTATAAAATTGGTTAGAATTTTTCTTGTCAGCCGCATTTTTCTCTCTATTGGCTGATAGGGGTCTGTGACAGAAGATAGGATAATTGTTTTGTTTGTCAGAGATTTTGTATTTACTCTGTCAAATTCTTTGCAGACAACATTTTTTCCCCATTCTCCTTCTATATTGCGGAATCTTTTCATAAATTCCGCATAACAATAAATGCATCCGTGTATGCATCCTAGATATGGGTTTGCGGCAAAATCTGCGGCAGGTATTTGCGTCTTGGTTATTATATTTTTCGTTTTCATAATTTCATCCTTGTTTTATATTTTGCAACGGCTGTTTAAAGCCGCAATTTTTAATATCAAAAATAGATTAGGATTGTAAAGAAAGGAACAAGGAAAAATAAAAAACAGCGTTCGTCAACAATATTTTGACGGACGCTGTTTTATGACGGCTTTATTTATTTTTTATTTTATCCGTTAATTTTGTTTTTTAAATTTTGAAGCGCATCGCGCAATTCTTTTGGTATTTTTTCGCCAAATTTTGAATAAAACTCTTCAATTAAAACAATTTCCTTTTTCCACTCTTGCCTGTCAACATTTAAAAGTTTGTCTATATTTTCTTTTGACAAATTCAGCCCGCTTAAATCAAGAGCGTTTTCTTGCGGAAACAATCCGATTTCGCTTTCTCTTGCTCCTGTTTTCCCCTCAATTCTATCTATCATCCATTTTAAAACTCTTGAATTGTCTCTAAAACCGGGCCAAATAAAATTCCCTTTTTCATCTTTTCTAAACCAGTTGACAACAAAAATTTTGGGCGGATTTTTTAATTTCTTGCCTATATTTAGCCAATGATTAAAATAATCGCCCATATTGTAGCCGCAGAAAGGAAGCATAGCCATTGGGTCTCTCCTAACAGTTCCTTGAGCGCCGCTTGCCGCCGCCGTTGTCTCAGAGCCTATGCTTGAAGCGGCAAATACCCCGCTCGCCCAATCTTTGCATTCGCACACTAAAGGCGCTGTGTCTTTCCGTCGTCCGCCGAAAATTATGCCCGATATTGGAACTCCGTTTGGATTGTCATATTCTTTTGAAAGAGTAGGACAATTATAGACGGAAACCGTAAAGCGCGAATTAGGATGAGCCGCTGGTTTTGTTTTATCTGTATATTGCGTTCCTTGCCAATCGCTTAAATTTTCAGGTATGTTGCCTAAACCTTCCCACCAAGGAGTATTGTCATTTTTGTCTATCGCCGTATTTGTAAATAAAGTCGGGTAAAATTTATTGTTTTTTAAAGTCTTCATCATTACGGGATTTGTTTTATCCGCGGTGCCGGGCGCTACTCCAAAAAAACCGCTCTCGGGATTTATCGCATAGAGTTTCCCGTCCGCGCCTATATTTAACCAAGCGATATCATCGCCTAAAGTCCAAACTTTATAGCCTTTAAAAATAGGTTCAAGCAGCGCTAAATTAGTCTTTCCGCAAGCGGAAGGAAAAGCGCCTAAAAAGTAAGTAATTTTTCCATCGGGCGCTTCTACGCCGATAATAATCATATGCTCTGCAAGCCAGCCTTCTTTATAGCCTAAATAAGAAGCAATGCGCAATGAATAGCATTTCTTGCCGAGCAAGGCGTTTCCGCCGTAACCCGAACCGAAACTCATCACCATATTGTCTTGCGGAAAGTGCATTATAAACCTGCGCTCTGGATTTACATCGCCTATGGAATGAATGCCTTTAAAGAAATCGGCGCTGTCTCCTATTGATTTTATAGCCTCTGCGCCAACTCTTGCCATTATCCTCATACTTAAAGCCACATAAATTGAATCTGTAATTTCAACGCAATTTTTAGCGTATTTAGATTTTGGATTTCCCATAACGAAAGGAATTACATACATAGTCCTTCCCTTCATAGAGTTTTTAAAAAGAGAATCCATTTTCTCTTTCGCCTCTTTCGGCTCTATCCAATTATTGTTTGGACCCGCTTCCTCTTTTGTAGGAGCGCAGACAAATGTGAGGTGTTCTGTCCTTGCCACATCGTTTGGATTTGAGCGGTGATAATATGAGTTTGGATAAATCTCTTGATTTAATTTTTGCAAAACAATCCGCCCGTCAACTTCAGTTTTTTGAGCCTCTTCTACAAGTCTTTGCGCTTCCCCGTCAGAGCCGTCCATTGTATAGACGCTGTCGGGGTTTAAAAAATCTTTCATCTCTTTAATAAAACTTTCAAAATGATTCATAGTATCCTCCTGTTTATTATGCGCGTATTTATCCGCCATATTGCTTGATTTGCCGACGGCATTTTATCAATTTCTGCAATGGATAGAAGCAAGGCGCTTTCGGCATTTTATGTTGCAGGCTGATTTTTGAAAAGGCAAAAGGAAATCCCTTTGTTTTTGTCGTCTTTACTGAAATGCAAATTGCAAATATGCTAAATTCACAATCCGCAGGGGTTTTTCCAAATGCAGATTTAAAATAGGCTATACCCATAAATCAGTATAAGCGACGGCTGGGAAAAGATGAGAAAATTAAAAGTTTTTATACGCAATAATTTCATTTGGATAATAATAATAGCAGGCGGCGCCGCTCTTATAATTGCCTCTGTTGTAGGGCTAAATCAATTAGAATCTTTTTACCGCAATATGACTTTAGCGCAAATGCCAATGCAGTTTTTAATGGTAGCGGTAAACGCTTTGATTTTTGTTTTCTTTTATATGTATTTTTTTATGAGGCGGGGTTTCGGCGGCATAAAGAAAAAGGAAATTAACAGCGAGAATGTAAGCGTCCGTTTTAGCGATGTAATTGGTCTTGAGGGCGCAAAAAAAGAGGCTTTAGAAGTTGTAGCGCTCATAAAAGACAGGAAACAGGTTCAAAAAATAGGCGGAAAAATAATAAAAGGATTGCTTTTGATGGGACCTCCCGGCTGCGGCAAAACGCTTCTTGCAAAAGCGATAGCAACGGAATGCAAAATACCTTTTTTATATATGGCGGGCAGCGAATTTGTTGAGGTTTTTGTAGGCGTAGGAGCGAGCAGAGTGAGAAATTTATTTAAAAAAGCGCGTCAATACGCTTATTCAGACGGGGCTTGCATAGTTTTTATTGACGAGATTGAAGTAATAGGCAGAGGACGGACTTTTTCTTTTATGGGAGCGGGCGAAGAGACAAACAGCACGCAAAATCAACTCCTTGTTGAAATGGACGGTTTAGATGCCTCTAAAAGCAATGTAATAGTAATAGCGGCTACAAATGCAGAAGAGGAAATTTTAGACAAAGCGCTTACGCGCCCCGGCAGGTTTGACAGAAAAATCAACATCAATTTGCCGTCTTTAAAAGAAAGAGAAAGTTTATTTGATTTTTATCTTAAAAAAGTTAAATACGCCGCAGATATTAGAATAGACAAATTAGCGCGGAAGGCAGTTTATAAATCCCCGGCAGACATTGAAAATATAATAAAAGAAGCCGCTCTTATTGCGGCAAGAAAGAAAAAAGACGCCGTTGATATGGACGATTTGTCTGAAAGTATGGATAGAATAGATTTAGGTTTAGAGACTCATCTTGAAATGACGCCTAAAGAATTAGAGCAGACGGCATATCACGAAGCAGGTCACGCCGTTTGCATATATATGAGGCATCCGACAAATGATGTCTTTAAAATCAGCGTAAAATCTCATAAAAATTCTCTGGGGCTGACGGCTTTCCATCCAAAAGAGGAACTTTTCAGCCACAATAGAGAAAAACTGCTCGCAGATATAGAGAGTTTATTGTCGGGCTATTGCGCTGAAAAAATAAAATACAATACAACTACTACGGGAGTAGCGGACGATTTTAAAAAATCTATGCAGATAGCAAATTCTATGGTTTGGCAACTGGGTATGGGAAAAACTGGTTTAGTAGGCGATTTTACAGCAATCCCAAAAGATGAACTCTCTCCAAAATTAAAAGAAAAATTAAACGATGAAACGCTTGAAATAATAAACGGCTGCGCTAAAAGAATTGAAAAGTTTTTAAGAGAAAATTGGGCTTGCGTTGAAGCGACAGCGGCGCAACTGATAGAAAAAAAAGAATTGGATTTTGACGATTTAGAGGAAATTATGAAAAACTGCCCGCAACAAAAAGGACGCGCTAAAAAAGATATTTCAAAATATAAACCTGAAACGGCAGAAACTTAAAAATGCGCTAAATTGACGCTATTATTTTAATTTTGATACCATTCTTTTGCTTTTAAGAGAGAAAATCCCGTCAAAAAATCAATAAAAAACAATACAGAAATCCTAAAATCCGCAAAGGCGTTTTAGGATTTCTTTTTAATGAGGCTTCTATGCTTAAAGAAGGTTTGTTTAGAAATGTATCAGGATGCGCTATAAGCGGCATTGTCAACAGAGATAGGAAGAAAATCAGCGGCGAAAAAATCATAAAGTCTATCGCTCAAATGCGCGACCGCTCAAACGGATTGGGCGGAGGTTTTGCCGCTTACGGCATATATCCCCAATACAAAGATTTTTTCGCTTTTCATATTTTCTACGACAATTTATCAGTTAAAAAAGAAGTTGAAGTTTTTTTAGACAAGTATTTTGATATTGAAAGCGAAGAAAGTATGCCTGTCCGTCAAATTCCCTCCATTGTCAATAAACCAATCATCTGGCGCTATTTTGTAAAACCTCTTGTTTTCAGCCTAAAAGATTTTGCAGATGAAAATGATTTTGTCGCAAATTGCGTAATCAAAATAAATAAAGATTTTGACGGCGCTTATATTTTTTCAAGCGGTAAAAATATGGGCGCTTTTAAAGGCGTCGGATACCCCGAAGATATAGGCGAATTTTTTATGCTGGATTCATATGAGGGCTATATCTGGACTGCGCACGGCAGATTTCCGACAAATACTCCGGGCTGGTGGGGCGGCGCTCATCCTTTCACTATGCTTGATTGGTCTGTCGTCCACAACGGCGAAATATCCTCTTACGACGCCAATAGGCGTTTTGTTGAGATGTTCGGCTATAAATGCTCTCTGCAAACCGACACAGAAGTCATCGCATACCTTTTTGATTTACTCGTCCGCAAGCATAAACTTTCTTTAGAAAAAGCGGTTCAAATTACAGCCTCGCCTTTTTGGAAAGATATAGAGAGAGAAAATGAAGAAGTAAAAGAGGAATTTAAGGCTTTGAGAGCCGTTTATTCAAGCGCTTTAATAAACGGTCCTTTTTCAATAATTTTAGGTTTTGAAAACGGCATCCTTGCTCTAAACGACAGGATTAAATTGCGCCCTCTGATAGTGGCAGAAAAGGGCGATACAGTTTATTTAGCAAGCGAAGAAAGCGCTATAAAAATTATATGCCGCGACCCTGACAAAATTTGGGCGCCCGACGGCGGAGAGCCTGTAATAGTTTTATTAAACGATGAGAGGTAAAAAATGCCTTTAGATTTAGTTATGCCTTCTTTTGAAGTAATTAGAGATGAAAACAAATGCATTCAGTGCAAAGTGTGCGTGCGCCAATGCGCCAACAATACGCATAAATACGACGAGGAAGACAATGTTGTGCGCGCTGAAGATGCAAATTGCGTAAATTGCCACAGATGCGTCGTAATGTGTCCTACTAAGGCTTTAAAAATACGGAAGTTTTCTTTGGAATTTAAAGAAAACGCCAACTGGTCTGAGAGCGCTATAAAAGATATTTATAAACAATCTCAAACGGGCGGAGTTCTGCTCGCTAGTATGGGAAATCCAAAACCATTCCCTATCTATTGGGATAAAATGCTTTTAAACGCCAGCCAAGTTACAAATCCTTCAATAGACCCTCTGAGAGAGCCTATGGAGACAAAAGTTTTAATAGGCAGAAAACCTCAAAAATTAGAATACGGCGCAGACGGCAAACTTAAAACAAAAATGCCGCCTCAGGTTGAACTTGAAATACCCATAATGTTTTCCGCTATGAGTTACGGCTCTATCTCGCGCAATGCCCACGAATCTTTAGCGAGAGCCGCTGTAGAACTCGGCATCTGCTATAACACGGGCGAAGGCGGTTTAAATAAAAATTTTTATAAATACGGCAAAAATACAATCGTTCAACTCGCATCAGGGCGTTTCGGCGTCCACAAAGAATATTTAAATGCCGGAGCCGCTATTGAAATTAAAATAGGGCAAGGCGCAAAACCTGGCATAGGCGGTCATCTGCCCGGCGAAAAAGTTGATGAAGATGTATCTGCTACAAGAATGATACCCATAGGCTCAGACGCCATATCTCCCGCTCCTCATCACGATATTTATTCCATTGAAGATTTAAGACAACTGATTTTTTCTTTAAAAGAAACTACCGCTTATAAAAAACCCGTCTTTGTAAAAATAGCCGCTGTCCACAATGCCGCCGCAATAGCATCGGGCATAGCAAGAGCGGGCGCTGATGCGATAGTGATAGACGGTTTCCGCGGCGGGACGGGAGCGGCTCCTGCAAGAATTAGAGACAATGTCGGAATACCGATAGAACTCGCTTTGGCTTCCGTTGACCAAAGATTGAGAGAAGAAGGCATCAGAAATGAAATCTCTCTCATTGCCGCAGGCTCAATGAGAAACAGCGCAGACATTGTAAAAGCGGTAGCGCTTGGCGCTGACGCCGTCTATATAGCATCAGCCGCTGTGATTGCGCTCGGCTGTCATATGTGCCATTCCTGCTCAAGCGGAAAATGCAATTGGGGCATAGCCACGCAAGCGCCGGAACTTGTAAAAAGATTAAACCCGGATATTATGTATAAAAGACTTGTCAATTTGGTGTCTGCTTGGAATCACGAAATTCAAGAAATGTTAGGCGGTATGGGCATAAATGCAATAGACAGTTTGAGAGGCAACCGCTTAATGCTGCGCGGCATAGACTTAAATGAAAAAGAACTCTCCATTTTGGGAATTAAATATGC
>JAIRQB010000012.1 GCA_031256695.1 Elusimicrobiota bacterium
TGGCGGCGTATTGCCGACTTTACTGCTTGGTGTCGGCTGCGCTGCCAAATAACTCTTAAGAGTTAAAAGTGAAAAGTTAAAAGTTAAAAGTTAAGGAAAATGGACGGGTGTCATTGCGGCGGAAGCCGCAATCCATTTTATTTCAAACAACACAAAAAAGTGAAAAGTTAATTGAGTAATTTGGCGGCGTATTGCCGACTTTACTTCTTGGTGTCGGCTACGCTGCCAAACGAAGTTATGTCGTCCCGGTGTCATACCCGCGAAGGCGGGTATCCATTTTAACTCATATTGCCTTTCACCTCTTTAGTAATTTGTCGGCGCAGCCGACACCAAGAAGTAAAGTCGGCAGCCGACACCAAGAAGTAAAAGTCAGCAATGCGCCGTCAAATAACGCTTAAGCATTTTGCTTAAAGCAAAATGCTTCAAACAAAACATTAATCTCAAAAATTCTCGCCCGCAAAAACAAGTAAAACGGCGACGAATGGGCGAAAAGAATTTTTGAAGGCAAGAGCGAACGACATACCATCAAAAGGAGAAAAAAAATGAAAAGTCAAAATCTGGCAAAAATAGCCTTTATAGGCGGAAGCGGTCTTTATGAAATTGAGGAAGTATCAGACATCAAGGAGATAGATATTTTAACTCCCTTTGGAAAACCTTCAGACAAAATAACGCTGTGTTCTATTGAAAGGCAGCGGTGCGCTTTTTTGCCCCGTCACGGCAAAGGGCATATTTATACTCCGTCTGAATTAAATCAGAGGGCTAATATGTTTGCTTTAAAAAGCATTGGAGTAGAACAAATTGTCGCTTTCACGGCTTGCGGCTCATTAAAAGAGGAATTAAAGCCTAAAGATTTTGTAATCCCCGACCAAATTTTTGACAGGACAAAGAACCGCGTCAATACATTTTTTTCAAACGGCATAGTCGCTCATATCTCTTTTGCCGACCCGTTTTGCGGGGATTTAAGACAAGTTATTTATGAATCAGCCAAAGAGTTAGATATTACAACTCATTTAGGCGGCGTCTATGTCTGCATAGAGGGACCGCAATTTTCAACAAAAGCCGAATCGGAGGAAAATAGAAGGGCTGGTTTTTCAGTAGTAGGAATGACGGCAATACCTGAGGCTAAATTGGCAAGAGAAGCGGAGATGTGTTATGCCAATATCTCAATGATAACTGATTTTGATTGTTGGAAAGCGGGCGAAGAGGTGACAAATGAAGGCGTTTTAGAATATATGAAAAGCAATATATTAAACGCTAAAAAGTTGATTAAAAAAATAGCGCCTAAACTCGCCGAAAGGAAAATCTCTTGCTCTTGCCGCGAAGCGCTCAAAACTTCTTTGATGACAGCGCCTTCAAAAATGTTAGCAAGTCCAAACTATAAAAATTTAGCGTTATTGTTGGATAAATATGTAAAAAATTAAAAGAAACAGCATATTTGCCTCCGTTAACAGCAAGCAAAAAAAAGCGGGTTTTGGATTTTCCAAAACCCGCTTTTTTTAATTCTATAGATTCTCTTTTAATTGCAATACATTCACGCCGGCGCCGTAAAAGCGCTTTCTATAACTTCTATTTTATCTCCCAAAATAGAGACTATGTCAAATCTAAAATCTGCATCAAAGATTCTGTTTTTTCGCATATATATGAAAGACGTTTTTATGATTTTGCGCTGTTTTTTGACATTGACGGCTTCCGCAGGCGGAACAAAATTAGCGGAACTTCTATATTTAACTTCTATGAAAACTAAAACTTTTTTATCTTTGGCTATTATGTCTATCTCTCCGCATTTCGCCCTAAAATTTG
The DNA here is from genome assembly GCA_031256695.1 of Elusimicrobiota bacterium. Classification (GTDB taxonomy): domain Bacteria; phylum Elusimicrobiota; class Endomicrobiia; order Endomicrobiales; family Endomicrobiaceae; genus JAIRQB01. The sequence continues at coordinate 1,801 of JAIRQB010000012.1, forward strand.
ATTCCAAAATTTTATAGCCGCATTTCTTTAAAAATTCCGCGGCTATTTTTTCTTTTTCAAATCCTATTTCTCTCTTGTTTATATTTTGCACGCTTTCCCCCGTTAAAATGAAAGTTAAAATATAAACGTCTTCTCCGCGCTGCAAATTGCATATACGCTCCTGCCGCTATTTTTCGGCTTTTGCATTTTTATGTCCATACTCCGTAATTTTTGTTGTCAATTTAAATAATTTGCCGCTATTGGTCTTATTTTGACGGTTATGAAAACAGCAAGAATTGTTTTGATAATGTCGCCGAGTATAAAGGGCAAAAAACCAGCCGCAAGAGCGGGTTTTAAACTCTGAGAAAATGTAAGCGTTTGAGCCTGCATTATTATGAAAGAAAGACGCAAAACTCCAAAAAAATAAATAAAGGCAAAACCCAAAACAACGGCTATTATTATTTTTATTTTTAAAAAGGCATTTCTTTTTTCATTAGGGCGCGGAGTTCTTAAAATCAAACCCGTTATAAAACTTGCCGCCAAGTAGCCGATGATAAAACCGCCCGTAGGAGAAAAAAGAACGGCAATCCCCGTTTGACCGCTTGCAAAAACGGGAAAACCTATAAGCCCCGCTAAAATAAAAATAGCGGTTGCCGCCGCTCCGTATAAACCCATTATTGAACCAGCCAAAACAACAGCCATATTTTGCAAAACTATAGGAACTCCAAGCGGCGATATAGGCGCGGCAATAAAGCGGCAAGCGGCTATAAAAGCGGCAAAAAGAGCGGCAAAAACTATTTTCTTTTTCATTTTTCCTCCGCGGCATTTTTTAATTTTTCAACTATAGAATAAGGAACTTTGACTTTCCCCATCAGCGCCGGCTCATCTCTATACTCTCCGTGACAATCAGAGCCGCCTGTAGTGAGAAAATCAAATTCAAAGGCTATGCGCAGCATTCTTGCAACGGTGTCGGGCGAATGTTTTGTATGCCAAACTTCTATGCCCGCAATTCCATCGTCTTTTAAACTAGTCCACATCTCTTTATTTTTATAGGGAATAAAATAGGGGTGAGCCGCTATAGGAATGCCGCCTGCTTTTAAAATAAATTTGATTGCTTTTTTAGGCGAGAGCGGATATTTGGGGATATACGCCGCTTTGTCTCTTGCGAGATATTTTTTGAAAGCATCTTGAATGTCTGTTGCGAAATTCTCATTTACCAAAGCCTTTGCGAAATGCAAACGCCCTAACGCTTTATTTTTTACGTCTTGCAAAAATTTTTTATCTTTTAAAACTATGCCTAAACCTTTTAATGCCTCTAAAATTTTATAGCCCCTTTTTAATCTTTCCTCTTTTAAAAAATTCAGAGTCTTTTTTAATGAGCGCGACTTATAGTCAATATAATAACCCAAAATGTGAATTTCACATTTTGAAGGCTTTTCTAACATAGCGGACATTTCTATTGCCGGGATAATTTCAATTTGATTTTTTGCGGCAGTAAAAGCCTCTTCTATGCCGTCTATGGAATCGTGGTCTGAAATTGCTATTGCCGACAATTTGATTTTTTTAGCGTATTCAACCGCTTGGGAAGGCGTCCAAGAACCGTCTGAAAAAGATGTGTGTATGTGAAGGTCTGCAAATTTGCCCGCGCTCATTATAATAACTCCGACGAGAGAGCAGCCAAATCGCTTCTTTCGCTTCTCGTAAAAGTTATATGCCCGAAAATTGCCTGTCCTTTAAAGCGCTCAACTAAATAAGTCAGCCCGTTTGAAGAGGCGTCTAAATAAGGATTGTCTATTTGATAAGGGTCTCCCGTCAAAACTATTTTAGTGTCTTTTGCCGCTCGGGAAATAATCGTTTTAATTTCGTGCGGGGTTAAATTTTGAGCATCGTCTATGATGATATATTGTTGAGGCAGAGAGCGTCCTCTTATATAAGTAAGAGAATCAATTTCAATCTGCCCTGATGAAAAAAGATAATTTATTTTCTCGTCTGTTTTTTGGTCAACCCTGTCTTTGTCTATTAAAAATTCTAAATTGTCGGTAATTGCCCCCATCCAAGCGTCTAATTTTTCTTCTTTTGTGCCGGGCAGAAAACCTATATCTTTGCCCATCGGAATTATAGGGCGGGCAATATAGAGTTTCCTATAAAATCTTTCCTCAATAGTTTTTTGCATTCCGCAAGCCAGCGCTAAAAGCGTTTTGCCCGACCCCGCTATGCCTACGAGAGTTACCAATTTAATCTCATTGCTTAAAAGCAATTCTAAAGCAAATCTCTGTTCTATATTTAAAGGTCTTAAACCCCAAGGCGAAGCATTGCTGTGGAAAATAGGGCGCAGCGATTTATCTTTAAGAGAAAATTTAGCCAAAGCATTTCTGCCGCCGATTTCTTGCGGTTTTAAAAATACAAATTCATTGGCAAAGAAATCCTCTTTTAAAGACAAAACATTTTCTTTGCAAAACTTGTCTATTTTTGCCGACGGAATTTTAATTTCGCGCCAGCCCGAATATAAATTTTCTATTTTGACTTTTG
>JAIRQB010000020.1 GCA_031256695.1 Elusimicrobiota bacterium
GCATATTGTTTGCTAAAGATATAAATAAAGTTTTCCAATAAAAATTTTTCCATAGTATTGATTTAATTTTTTGACGGTAGAAAAAAAAGAATTATCACATAAACTGCCGAGAGAACGGATAGCCCGCTCATTGCCAAAAATAGTTTATAAAACAATTCTTTAAGTTCTACAAAATACCCCACATAAAGAGATGTATATGCCAGCAAGAAACAAGCAAAAGGCGCTATTAAAAAATAGGGACTGCGCTTTGTATCGCGTATTCTGCGAGCGGCAATGGATAAAACAGGCAGAAGCATAGACAGCCCAAAGAGCCAAACTATAAGTTGTCCTATTGAGCCGTCTATAAAACCGCTTACAAAAAAAGCGGCGGCGGCGGCAATTATAGAAAGAGCGAAAACAATCAAAAGAAAAAGCCAAAACTGCTTTCTATCGCTTTTCCCCCTAAAATCAGCAAAATGATTTACCAAGATATTGATGAAATAATCTAAAAAGAAACGTTCCATTTTTTTACTCTTTGAGCGACTCTGCCTTAATGCCGCAGTTTTTTTATTTCTATTTAATCAAAACGCGTCGGACTTTTTGACGGAAGCGCCAAGAGGATAATTAAAACTATAGCGCCTAAAGCGGGAATGAGGGCGATTAGTTGAAACCAACCGCTTTTATCTGTATCGTGCAGACGGCGCGTTGCCAATGCTATAGACGGAATTAAAACCGCCAAAGCATACAGCCCGCTTAAAATAGAACCTAAATTGCCCAAAACTGAAAATATAATATTTGCCCCTAAACCGATGAGAACAAAATACCAATACTGCTTTCTATCAGCCTTGCCGTTAAAATCCGCATAATGATTTTTTAAAACATCAATAAAATAAGTTTGAAAAAAATCCATAAAAACCTCCTTCTTTTCTATATTTTTGCCGAAGTTATATCTTTTTGCTTTTGATATTTGCCTTTTCTGTCTGAATAAGAAATTCCGCAAGGCTCGTCAGATTGCAAAAATAAAACTTGGGCTATGCCTTCATTTGCATAAACTTTGACAGGCATACTTGATATATTTGATATGGAAATTGTTATAAAGCCTTCCCATTCAGGCTCAAGCGGCGTTACATTGATTAAAATGCCGCATCTCGCATATGTGGACTTGCCGAAAGTTATAGCGAGAATATCGCGCGGGATTTTGAAATATTCAACCGATTTGCCTAAAATAGTTTGACGAGGCTCTATTATTATAAAACCATCAACTCTCTTGCCATCAAAAGCGGAAATTGTATTTTTGGGGTCTATATTTGAAATGTCTTTTTTCATAGTCAAAAATTCATCTGCAACCCGCATATCATATCCGTAGGAAGAAGTCCCAAAAGAAATTGCTCCATCGCTTATCTGCCCCGCCTCAAAAGGCTCTATCATTTTATTTTCAATAGACATTTTTTTAATCCAAAGGTCATTTTTGAGCATTTTTATTTTCCTTTTTACAACATTTACCGCTATATTGACAAAACAGCCGTCTGATTAAATACTTCTAATGTAATAAATCATTTTATCAACAAACATTTCAAAATCATTTAGGATAATGCCTGATTTAAAAGAATTTTGATTGAAAGAATTTGAAAGCACAAGATGAGCATTTTTATAGTATTGAGAATAATCTTTGCTGTCAGTCAATTCTTTGTCAGCATCAGGCAATTTGACTATATATAAAAGAGTTTTTGTCGGGCTGTGTAAAAAAATATCAGAATTGTCGCTTGATAAAACTATGTATTTTTTTAAATTTCTTTCAGTAATCTCTTCAAAATGAGTAATTTTATCGCGACTGTCATAATAAGGTATTTGCTCAATTAAAATACAAATCTGAAAATAAGCAATTTTGTTGGAACGGATATTGGCTGTTTCTCCAAGCATATTTTCAAAATAATTATTAGAGTTTTGCTTGTAATTGCTCATAACAAATTTAATGCCTGTGGCAACTTTCGGCTCGCCGTTAGACAAAACCGCTATATCAACTCTTTTATCAAAATATCTGCCACAAATTGTCTTTTCATTTCCGTTTCCAAAACCCAAAGAATAAATCTCGTAATTATTATTATTCCCTGTTCCTGCTGAAAGTTTATCCGCAATAGTTTTAGATATAAAACTGTGAAGCGGTTTTAGTTTTTCCGGGCTACGCGCTCCAAAAATTAAATATCTTTGAAAACTTTCAGACAGCGCTTTTAAAAAGGACGCATCGCTCATTTTTACCTGTTCCTTTCAATTTATAATTCAGATATTTCTCTAATTCTAAAGATGAGAAAGTAAAATAACCGCCGCTTTTATAGTTTTTTAGCAATTTCAAGTATTCAATAAAATCTTGGGTTAAAATAACCGCCTGAATTTCTGCAAAAGAAAACGGAGATAAAATATATAAACCGCTATAAACTGCCTGACCGGGCAAGACTTCGTTTATTTTTATGCTGTCAATGTCTTTTGTAATTTGGCTGACGGCAATTTTATATTTATACACATCTTTTATAGCCTGACTCCTGCCGAATAAAAACCAATCCCGCCTGTTTTCAACATCTCTTTTTAATAAAAGAGATTTTTTGCTTAAAAGATAATTATATACGGCAGTATGCTTTTTTAATTCAGCCTCGCTTATAGGTTCTCCGTTGCAACGGTATGGGAAAATACATTTTTTCCATCTGCCCGTAGAGGCTTTTACAATATCAATAATAAGAGGGTCGTCAATGTCTATATCGCCTATAAAAGCATCGTCGGATAAGGTAGCAAAACCGTTTTTGACAATTATTTCTCTGTCTGTATTTTGATAAACGGCTTCAATTTGCGCCACTATTTTTAAATGTTCTCTTTTAGCAAGAAAAATTTTGCCGTCTATAAAAAATTCCTCATACTTTAAATTGTCTATAAAATGCGGTTTTTTATTTACTTCGTCATAAATAAAATAGTCTGCGCTAAAATTGCTGCAATTATCAAATAATGTAACGGCGCTATAAGTTACAGCCTCAAAAACTTGGCAATGCTCTAAATCTATAATTTTTGAAAGATTTCTCTTTGTTTGAATATACTTCCTCAAAGCCGCGCCCGACTTGCTTTTGAAAAAAGAAGACGGAGTAATTAAACACATCTTGCCCTTTTCATTTAGCATTTTAAAACCTATTTCAAAGAATACGATATAAATGTCAGTCATACCGCTTTGAGCGAAAGAAAACTCTTTTACTTTATTGTATTTGTCATTTAAATTGTGAACTCTGATATAAGGCGGATTGCCTATTACAAAATCCATCTTTTTGTTGAATTGCTGAATTTCTAAAGCGTCGCCCGCTTTTATATTCCAAACAATATTCTTTAAATTAAAATGCAGCGCCGTCTTATCTAAATTATTGAGGCATTGCGCAACTTCATTTTTATCAATTTCAATGCCGCAAATGTAGTTTTCAAGTTCTGTTTTTAATTTTTTTAAATTGCCGCTTTGCTTTAAAAACTCTTTACAATACCTTTCAACAATGCCGATTAAAAAAGCGCCGTCGCCGCAACTATTGTCAATGATATGCTTTTTTAAAATCTGTTTTCCGCTATAACCTATAAAGTCAAGCATATTGCCGACGATAAAGGACGGAGTATAAACTTTTCCCGAAGTTTTTATTGCATTCATTTTGCCCTTCCATTTCCTAATATGCCGCTTTTACTACGGCGGCGGCAAGAGCGGAAGTCGCATCTATTGCAGGTATTTCGCAGACAATTTTTTCCATTAAAATAGGTATTTCAGTGCAGGCTGATATAAAAATATCAGGCTTATATTTAAAAATTATCTTATTTACTGTGTTTTCAAAGGCGGG
>JAIRQB010000023.1 GCA_031256695.1 Elusimicrobiota bacterium
AATAGATTTTTTCATCGCTCTTCTAAAAGCAATTTGCTTTTCCAACTGATATGCTATGCCCTCGGCTACAAGATATGCATCAAGTTCAGGCTTTTTAATCTCCAAAACATTGACCGTAGTTTTTCTATCAGTCATATTTTCAAGTTCCTTGCGGATATTTTCTACCCCCTGGGCGCCTTTGCCTATCACAATTCCAGGGCGCGCCGTGCAAATATTAACTTTTAAATAATCACCCGCTCTCTCAATAAGAATTTTAGAGATGGAAGCTTGCTTTAGGTTGTTTCTAACATATGTCCTAATTCTATAGTCTTCCTCAATAAAGTTCGGCATTTCTTTCAAATTAAACCATTTTGAATCCCAATCCTTTATTATGTAGCCTAATCTCATACTTTTAGGATGCGCTTTATGTCCCATTTTTATCCCTTTTTACGGCTAATTTATCGTATTCATTAATACACCGCTCTGCTCTCCCGCTATTTCACAACGCTAGGCGCTTTGTTTTTTTTCCTGATGGACAGCGGAATTTCATCGCTTATAACAATAGTTAGATGAGCAGTCCTTTTCTTTATCGGCATTCCCGTGCCACGCGGTCCCGGTCTCATCCTCTTTAAAATTGGCGCAGAACCAACCCAAGCCTCTTTAACGCTATAAGAAGAAAAGTCTTTAAGAGCATTGGCATTGGATATTGCGCTTTTCAAAACTTTCTCTATGAGAATAGCAGGAGATTTTGAAGTAAAAGAAAGAATCTCTAATGCGCTGGAGACTGTCTTGCCTCTTATAACACTCAATACTTGATTGATTTTCCTTGGAGTATATCTAACAAATTTTGCTGTAGATGCTGACTGCATTTCATTTTATCCTTTTTACTTCATCTATGTGAGCGCTGTTTCCTGCTTGGTCATTCCGCCATGCCCCCTAAAAAACCTTGTCGGAGAGAATTCTCCAAGTTTATGACCAACCATTTGCTCTGATATAAATACCGGCAAGAATTTTTTTCCATTATGCACTGCCATCGTATGACCGACAAATTCAGGCGTTATCATACTGGCTCTTGCCCATGTCTTAATTACTTTTTTCTCCCCTGCACTATTCAACTTCTGCACTTTTATCAAAAGTTTACTATCAACATATGGACCTTTTTTCGTTGAACGGCTCATATAAACTATCCCCTCTTTTTAAAACTATTCCGACGGCTTATTATTAACCAATCCCACACTTTTTTAGACCTGGTTTTAAAACCTTTAGCGGGCTGATTCCATGGACTTCTTGGCTGATTATTTCCTTTTGAGCGTCCGCGCCCGCCGCCATGCGGATGGTCTACTGCATTCATCGCAGTTCCGCGAACATGAGGCTTGCGCCCCAAATGGCGATTCCTTCCGGCAGAACCTAAAACGATATTCTCATGGTCTAAATTTCCAACTTGTCCTACAGTGGCAAAACAATTAGTCAGAATTAGCCTTACTTCTCCTGAAGGCATTCTTATATGAGCATAATTGCCTTCTTTTGCAAGCAACTGGGCTGTTGAGCCAGCAGAACGGACAAGTTGCGCCCCCTTGCCCGGAACAAGTTCTATATTATGAACAAAAGTTCCTACAGGTATATGGGAAAGCGGCAATGCATTTCCGCTCTTTATTTCAACGTCTAAACCAGACATCAAAATCTCGCCGACTTTCACTCCAGCAGGTTGAACTATATATCTCTTTTCGCCGTCTTTATACTCCAAAAGTAAAATCCTGCTTGACCGGTTCGGGTCATATTCAACTGCTTTTACTTCGGCTGGAATATCAAACTTATCTCTCTTGAAATCAATTATTCTATAAAACCTTTTATGCCCGCCGCCTTTAAAACGAACCATCACTTGTCCGGTATTATTACGTCCGCCTTTTTTCTTAATAATCCTTATAAGAGATTTTTCAGGCGTTTTTTTTGTTATATCGGAAAAATCAGATACTGACATCGTCCTTCTTGATTGAGTGTATGGGGTAAAGTTCTTCGTAGGCATTTATATTTCCTTAAATATTTATCAAACTTAGCGCAGACAAATACTACGCCTCTTCAACCATCTGTATTTCTTGACCTTTTGAAAGTTTCACTATAGCCTTTTTCCAATCATTTTTATATCCCGCGTGCGCCCCCATCCTTTTGAACTTGCCTTTATAATTTGCCGTATGGACGCTTTCAACTTTAACCCCGAATAAAGACTCTATTGCCTGCTTAATCTGATGCTTATTGGCATCGCCGTCAACAGCAAAAGTATACCTGTTGCTCTGCTCTTTCAAAAGCGAAGATTTTTCAGTAACTATTGGTCTCTTAATAATTGCTCTAATATCCATATTTACTGTCCTCAATGCGGATAAGATTTAAGAATCTCTAATGCTTCGGCAGTAGTCACAATCTTATCAGCCTTAAAGACTTGATAAGTATTGACATTCCTAATATTTTCAACTGCAATATCTTTTAGATTTCTGGCGGCAAGGCTAAATGTTTTATCTGGAACAACAGCAAAAAGAACACTTTTATCAATTAAACCTAAATTTTTAACAATGGCGACAACTTTTTTCGTCTTGGCACTGTCTACCGCAAGACTATCTATCACAATTATATTGCCATTTTGAAATTGTGAGGCAAAAGCCATATGCAAAGAAAGCCTTTTTTTCTGTTTTGACAAATGCACGGAGTAATCTCTGGGTTTTGGTCCAAAAATTATTCCGCCTTTTCTCCAAAGAGGAGAATTCCTTTGCCCCGCACGGGCATGACCTGTTCCCTTTTGTCTCCACGGTTTTGCGCCTGAAAAAGAAACCTCGCCTCTTGACTTCGTTTTATGAGTTCCCGCTCTTTGATTGTTTAAATGCGCCGTTACAACCTCATAAACAAGTGACGGCGATATTTTTCTATCAAAAAAAGAAGGAAGCTCTATTTTCCCAACTTCCTTCCCGCTATTGTTATAAACTTTCGTATCCATTATTATTTTTCTCTCTGCCTAAAACTTTATTTCTTTTTTTTATCTCCGCTCTTTGCCGTCTGCAAAACTTTCGGAACTCTTTTCAATGTCGCGCTTATAAAAACCGTCCCTAAATTTGCCGATGGAATAGCGCCTTTTACAAGCATCAGATTTTTTTCAGCGATAACGTTGACAACAAAAAGTTTTTGGATTGTAACAAATTCCACTCCCAAATGTCCACTCATTCTCATACCTTTTAAGACTTTTTGCGGTCCCTGCCCGCCACTTGAACCTCTGGCTCTTGTTCTATCAGATTGTCCGTGTGTAACAGGCTGCATTCCAAAATTATGCCTCTTAATAACTCCGGCAAAACCTTTTCCTTTTGTAATTGCCGAAACATCTACATAATCGCCCGCTTTAAATAAATCCGCTTTGATTTCTTGTCCTATTGCAAAAGAAGAGATATCGCTGACTCTAAACTCCCTGAGAATTCCCTTGGGAGCGATATTATTCTTTTTAAAAACGGATATTTGCGCTTTATTTAACTTTTTTTCCGAAACATCTAAAAAACCAAGTTGAACGGCGCTATATCCGTCTCTCCCGCTTGTCTTTATATCTGTGACAACACAAGGACCTGCTTCAATAACAGTAACAGGAATAAGATTTCCATTACTGTCAAAAACTTGAGTCATACCTAATTTCTTTCCAATAATTGATTTCAACATAATATCTCTCTGATATTTTAATTTTTACATCTTGATTTCTATATCAACACCTGACGGCAAATCAAGCCTCATAAGTTCTTCAACAGTTTTTGAAGAAGGCTCGCGGATATCAACCAATCTTTTATGAATTCTCATTTCAAATTGTTCGCGCGACTTTTTATCGGTGTGAACAGACCTATTAACGGTGTATTTCTTTATATGAGTCGGCAATAAAACAGGTCCTGTAATTGCCGCTCCAGTGCGCCTTGCCGTCTCTACAATTTTACCAAGAGAATCATCTAACATTTTATGGTCATATGATTGAAGTTTAATTCTCAAGCGCTGACTTGTTACAAATTTTTCATTTGCCATATGCCGCCTCTATTCCGTAATTTCAGTTACAACGCCAGAGCCGACTGTCCTTCCGCCTTCTCTTATCGCAAATCTCAACTGCTTCTCCATCGCTACCGGCATTATCAACTCTATATCCATTGTCACATTGTCACCAGGCATTACCATCTCTACCCCCTCAGGTAAATGCGCTACTCCCGTAACATCTGTCGTCCTTAAATAAAACTGAGGCCTGTATCCGTTGAAAAACGGAGTGTGACGACCGCCTTCCTCTTTCGTCAATATATACACTTGCCCCTTGAACTTCTTGTGAGGCTTTATTGAACCAGGAACCGCTATCACCTGCCCCCTCTCTACTTGATCCTTCTCTATACCCCTCAATAACATCCCTATATTGTCCCCCGCCTGCGCCTCGTCTAATAATTTCCGAAACATCTCTATCCCAGTAACTACTGATTTCCTCGTCTCCTGCAACCCAATTATCTCTACATTGTCGCTGAC
>JAIRQB010000223.1 GCA_031256695.1 Elusimicrobiota bacterium
AATAGGATAGCGCTCCAGTCCGATATGATAGGCGCAAATATATTAGGAATAGAAAACATTTTATTTTTAAGCGGAGACCACACAAATACAAGCGAGAATTCAAAGGCAAAACCCGTTTATGATTTAGATTCTGCCGGAATGATAAAGACTGCGAGACTGCTTGAGACAGGTTTTGATTTAGCAGGCAAAAAACTGCAGGGAGTCCCCAGTTTTTGCGCCGGCGCAGTTGTAAATCCTTCTGCCCGCCCTATTGATTTACAAATTGTTATGTATGGAAAAAAAATCACGGCGGGGGCTGAATTTTTTCAAACGCAGACTGTTTTTGACATTCAAACTTATAGGGATTTTTATGAAAAGATAAAACATTTTAAAATCAAAACGCTCGCCGGGATTACATTGATAAAATCGCCGCAATTTATGTCTTTTTTGCAAAAACTCCCAGGCGTTCAAATACCAAAAGAGATACAAAACAGAATAAACTCTGCTGAAGATCCTTTAAAAGAGGGGATAAAAATCTGCGCCCAACTTATAAGGGATTTGCAAACTTTTGCAGACGGAGTTCATATTATGGCTATAGGAATGGAAGAATATATTCCCGAAATTTTAAAGGATTTGGATTAAATGAAAAAAAGACTTGTCAAAAAAATAGCGCAAAAAAATAAAATGCGGCAAGACAGCGGCAAAACTCAAGATAAGGCAAAGTTTTCCTCGCAAAAATTAAATATAAAACCGCTTGAGAATTCACATACCGCTAAACAAGAATTAGACGCTAAACTATCCGGGAATAAAACAAATAAAAATCCGTCTAATTCGCAAAATTCTTCCAAACTGCAATCTTTTATTATGAGCGGATTATTTCCGTCGGCTTCCAATCAAGAATCTGCAGGCGCAAGCATCAGTCAAAAATCTCATCCTGAAAACAGCGAAACAGACAATGCATTCGGATATTCTGAAAACAAAAGCAAAACAGGAATAAGAAAATTCTTTATCAGGTGGGCAGTCTTTTTATCAATTTTGGCTATAGTCTATTTTGCTTTTTATTTTACAGCCAAAAAAATAGCGGATTCCAAAATAGCGGACTCTGTGTTTTTAGAGTCTGAAACTTTTGACGTTCAAGATTTATTAAACAATATTGAAGCGAGGCGCAAATTCTTATCCTCCCGCGTAAAAGGAGTTGATTTTTTAGTCTATAGCGTCAAACGCGGCGACAATCTTTGGAAATTAGCGAGCAAATATCATTATTCCGTCCACACTATAATAGGCAATAATCCTCAACTTGCCACTTATAATGTCTACGAAAAACAAAAAATACTCATTCCCTCTGCAGGCGGGACTTTGCACCCTATACAAAAAGACGACACTTGGGAAAAAATAGCGCAAAGATATGACCTTGACGATATAGATATTTTAAAAAAGACAAATTATGGAGTTGATAAATTAAAAGAAGGGGAATTTATTTTTGTGCCGGGCAAAAGACCTTTGGTAGATTTGATGAATCAAAAAATGCAGGAAGCATATGCTTTGAGGGATTTATTTATTTCGCCTTTAGGCGGAGCAATCACAAGTTCTTTCGGGCGCAGACGCCACCCTGTGACGGGGCAAGTGAGCGTTCACGGAGGCATAGATATAAGAGCGCCGATGGGTTCTTTGGTGGGGGCGGCAGACGACGGAGTTGTAATTGTTGCAAGTTATGATGTCGGGCATTACGGAGTTGCGGTTTTCATAGACCACAATAACGGATATATCACCCATTATGGTCACCTTTCAAGCATAAGCGTTAGAGAAGGGCAGAGAGTAAGAGCGGGTCAAATAATAGGACGGAGCGGCGCAAGCGGCAGGGTGACGGGTCCCCATCTGCATTTTACGGTTAAAAAAGGCGCTCAATCTTTAGACCCTTTGCGGTTTTTGTGGTAGGGCGGGTCCTCAGTATCTAACTTTTTTTAACTCTTGCTCCATCTCGGTTAGGTTTTCCCAATATCTTTTAGGCATTAAATTTTGTCGCAATTTTAAATTTTCACGCTCTTTTATAGCGATTGTTTTATAAAACTTTTTCCACAAGTCTTTATAGAGAGTTTCTTCATTTTCAACATTTGACGGCAAATTGATTTCTGAGATTATATATCCGCCTTTGAGTTTTGTTTTTGAATTTGCTGTCTTCGCCGTTAATTCCCGCCCATTTAAGCCGTTTAAACTATCCTCAATTCCGCCTATTTTAGCGCCGCTGTTTATATTTTGATTGTTTTGCTCATCTTTAAATTCAGCAAAGCCCGCTTTATTGTAGACGGCTGCTATTTTGCGCCCTTCGTCGTATATAAGAAAATTCTCATTAGGCAATCTTTCTATGAAATATCTAATTAAAATATGCAAGACAAAATTCTTCGGCTTTATAGAGGCTATTAAAATATCTTTATGCATAGAAAAACGGACAAAGCCTTTAAATAAATGAGCCTCGCCGATTAAATTTTCCACAGCCTTTGTCAAAGTCAAAACTGTATTGTCTGAAATATCTTTGATTATTCTTTTGTCTTTATAAATTTTATGGAAAAATTCCAATAAAATTATTTCCTTATGCTCTAAACAAGATAAAAAACCGTTTTGAATAAAGAAAAAAATCTCATATCCAAAATTTTTTAATATGGATTTGACAACTCTGTCGGCTTTGTCCGATTCAGTCTTGACTTTGAAAGAAGGCAGAAGCGGTATTTGCTCCTCTTGAACGCTTATAATATCTTGCGGCATCTCTTTACTTTTAAAACTCTCAAAAACGCAAGATAAAAAACCCTCAAAAGAGCCGTCATATGCATAAATCATTTGAATTGGGTTTAAATTTTTTTTTGGCAATTCATTCCTCTTTTAATTAGAAATAGCGGCTTCAATTTATTTTCCGTTGACGGCAAAGCGGTCATACCTGCGGCTTTGCTTGACGAAATCGGCGACGCCCGCGCGCTGTTTTTTATATTTTGAGTTTATCAAAAAACAATCCCGTTTTTAGCCTTTTAATAACGCTCAATGCGCTTTTTGTATAATAAAATAAAGACAAAATTTAAGAGTTGAAGCGGCATTATGAATTGTGAATGCGCTCTAAACTTGCTGAATTTACAACTCTCATTTAAAGGAGAAGCGGAATGCCTAATTATCAAACTACAATCGGGCTTGAGGTTCATATGCAAATCAATACAAAATCAAAAGTGTTTTGCGAATGCTCAACTCAATTCGGGGCAGAACCCAATGCCAACACTTGCGTCATCTGCACTTCTCAGCCGGGCGCTATACCTATTTTAAACAGAAAGGCTGTTGAAGCGGTAATAAAAACGGGGCTTGCCTTAAATTTCACCATAAACAAACAATGCACTTTCGCAAGAAAGCAGTATTTTTACCCCGATATTCCAAAGGATTATCAAATCACTCAAAGCGAGCCGCCGCTGTGTTCCCGCGGGCAGTTGACAATTAACTTTGACGGCAAAGAAAAGGCTGTAAATATCACACGCATACATTTAGAAGAAGATGCGGGCAAATTGATTCACGAAATAGGCGGCAGAAAATTGGATTATTCATTGCTTGATTTAAACAGGGCAAGCGTCGGTCTTATGGAACTTGTCACCGAGCCGGAGATAACTTCTGCAGATGAAGCGATAGCGTTTTTAAATGAATTGCGGGATATTGTCAGATATTTAGGCGCTTCCGAATGCTCTATGGAAGAGGGCAAAATGCGCGCCGATGTAAATGTAAGCGTCCGCCCTGAAGGACAGAGCGAATTAGGCACGAGAGTTGAAATAAAAAATATGAATTCTCTTTCAGGCATACACGCGGCTATCACATATGAGGCTCAAAGGCAAAAAGAAGTTTTAGCCTCAGGCGGCAAACTTGTCCAAGAGACAAGGCTTTGGGACGACGAAGACGGAATTACAAAATCTATGAGGTCAAAAGAAGGCGCTTTGGATTACAGATATTTCCCGGAACCGGATTTAGTTCCTTTTGATTTATCAGACGATTTCATAGAAAATTTACGCAAAGAGTTGCCTGAGTTGCCAAAAGCAAAAAAGGCGCGTTTTATAAAAGAATACGGGCTTTCAGAATACGACGCCTCTTATTTGACCTCGTCCCGTCAAATAGCGGACTATTATGAAGAGGCTCTAAATTTCTCAAAAGATAAAAAAGCCGCGGCAAAACCGATAGCGAATTGGATTTCTACAGAACTCAGCGGCAAATTAAACCTTGAAAATAAAGATATTGCGCAATCGCCTGTTTCAAGCGAAAACATAGCAAAACTTGTCTCTATGATTTTAGACGGCTCAATTTCAGGCAAAATTGCAAAAATAGTTTTTGAGGATATGTTTGCAAAGTCAAAGGACCCGCAGAGCATTGTAAAAGAAAAGGGGCTTGTTCAAATTTCAGATGAAAATGCGCTCGGCAAAATATGCGATGAGGCTATAAAAGAAAGCGCAAGCGCCGTTGCCGAATACAAGGCGGGCAAAGAAAGGGCTATAGGCTCAATAGTGGGTTTAGTGATGAAAAAGTCAAAAGGGCAGGCAAATCCTCAACTTGTCAATAAAATTTTAATTGAGAAATTGAAATAAAAGGAACTATATGAAAAAAATTATCAACTATCCGTTTAAACTGATGAGAGACCTTTATGATTGGACTATAAGTTTTTCTAAATCAAAACATTCAAATTACGCTCTTTTCACGGCGGCTTTTATAGAGAGTTCTTTTTTTCCAATCCCGCCCGATGTTTTGCTAATTCCTTTAGTGGTAGGCGAGCCTAAAAAATGGATTCAAAAAGCCTCTATCTGCGCGCTTGGCTCAATTTGCGGGGCTTTTTTAGGATATTTAATAGGTTATGTTTTCTTTGAGACAGTAGGGACATACCTTGTAAATCTATACAATTTACATTCCGCTATTGATTTACTCGGAGAAAAATACGCTGAAAACGCTTTCTTGGCTGTTTTTTCAGCGGCTTTTACTCCTCTTCCTTACAAGGCGATAACTATTTCCGCGGGAATGTTTAAAATCTCTCTTTTGACTTTGTTTTTAGGCTCTCTTTTCGGCAGAGCGGGCAGATTTTTTATAGTTGCAGGTGCTTTAAGAATCTTCGGCGCAAAAATTCAGCACTCCATTGAAAAATACTTCAATATCTTATCTATAACGTTTTTAGTCTTGCTTATAGCGGGTTTTGTTTTATTGAAATACGCATTCTAATTCTATATACTCCCGCCCGTTTTGCCGTTGATAAAACGATAATTTTGAGACGGGGCTATAGCTCAGCTGGGAGAGCGCTTGCATGGCATGCAAGAGGTCAGGGGTTCAATCCCCCTTAGCTCCACAAAAATCTTTTTGGGAGAATTTAGATGATATATTCAGAGTATATCAGCCGCGAAACTAAAGGTTTTAACGGTTATTTTGATATTACAGAAGATGTCAAAAAGATTTTTGCAAGGTCGCAGTTGAGCGCCGGCTTGTTGACAGTTCACATAGCGGGCGCGACAGCAGGCATAGTAATTACAGAAAACGAACCCGGTCTCTTATCCGACATCATAGAAACATTAGAAATGCTCTCGCCTCAAGAAGCGCTGTATCATCACGATGCAAAATGGCGCGATGGAAACGGCTTCTCGCATATCCGCTCGGCTTTGATAGGCTCTTCAAAAACAATTCCTTTCTCTTCAAAATCTCTTCTTCTTGGTATTTCTCAACAAATCATTTTTTTTGACTTTGACAACAGAGCAAGAAGCAGAAAAATCTTTGTTCAGGTTTTAGGGGAATAAAAAGTGAGTTTAAAAGTTATAGCGGGGACAGCCCGCGGCAGAACCCTTAAAACTCTCCCTCAAGACGACCTATCCATACGTCCAATGCTTGGAAGAATGAAAAAATCCGTTTTTGATATTTTGCAACCGCGCCTTGAAGGCGCTTATTTTTTAGATTTATTTGCAGGCACTGGTTCTGCGGGGATAGAGGCTCTTTCAAGAGGAGCGGCAAGAGTTGTTTTTGCAGAATTAAACATTGTTCCTCTAAAATTGATTAGACGCAATTTAGAAATACTCGGCTTTTTAGACCGCGCAAGAATAATCAAATGCGATGTGATAAAAAACTTTTCTTTTCTGCAGGATAAATACGATATAGTTTTCGCCGCCCCTCCTTATAAAGACGGCGATAAAAGACCGCTCAGCCTTTCTCATCCTATTCTTTTAAATATTGTCCGTTTTGATATTTTAAAAGAGGATTCCATTTTAGTTTTACAAAGGCATATAAAAGAAATTCTGCCCGAAATTTTAGATTTGGATTTAATAAGAGAAGAGCAATACGGCGATAC
>JAIRQB010000247.1 GCA_031256695.1 Elusimicrobiota bacterium
ATACTCTTGCTTGACGCCCTCTCCGTGGGCATACATAAGCCCTAAATTCACTTGAGCGTCCGCACTCCCTTGCTCCGCAGATTTCCTAAACCATTTTGCCGCCTCAACATAGTCTTGCTTGACGCCCTCTCCGTTGTAATACATAGTCCCTAAATTGTTTTGACCGCTCGCATCCCCTTGCTCTGCCGCTTTCCTATACCATTTTACCGCCTCAACATAGTCTTGTTTGACGCCGTATCCGTTGTAATACATAACCCCTAAATTGTATTGAGCCCCCGCAAGCCCTTGCTCCACCGCTTTCCTAAACCATTTTACCGCCTCAACATAGTCTTGCTTGACGCCGTATCCGTTGGCATACATAAGCCCTAATTTGTATTGAGCATCCGCATCGCCTTGTTCAGCTTGTGTTTTTATCTTATTTACATCGTCGATGGTTTTGTTTTGTTCGCCGCCATTGCAAGAGACAAATGCAAAACAAAGAAAAAATAAATATAACAATACTGATTTCACTCTTAAAACTTGCTTCATTTAAAACACTCCTTTGCATTTTAAGCCCGCGGGGCTTTTTATTTATGCCAATGCCATATATGTTCCTATTTTAAAATTTCAAATTCAATGCGGAATTCTATCAATTATCTGCCTATCAATAACGTAAATTTTCTCTATCAATTTCTTATCTTGCCCGTCTCACAAAATCAGCATAGCGTCCCCGTAAGAGAAAAAGCGGTATTTTTTTTCTATAGCCTCTTTATATGCCTTCAGCAAGAGTTCTCTTGATGAGAAAGCGCTTGCCATCATTAAAGGGGTAGATTTAGGCAAGTGAAAATTTGTCAAAAGCCCTTTTACTATTTGGAAATTATAGCCGGGGTGTATAAAAATATCAGTTTGCCCTTCAAAAGCCTCTATTTGTAAAACCCCATCTATATTCTTGCCGCTTTTTTGAGCCAAAGATTCCAATGCTCTTGCTGAAGTCGTGCCTGCCGCAAAAATGCGGCGCTTTTCTGCTAAACATTTATTTAATTTTGCAGCATTAGCGCTATCTATGACAAAAGTTTCAGAGGGCATAATGTGTTTGCTTATATCTGATTTTGTAATAGGTTTAAAAGTTCCCCAACCAACGTATAGAGTTAGGCAAATAATATCCGCCCCTTTTTTTTCTATTTTCTCAAGTATTTCTTGAGTGAAATGCAATCCTGCCGTAGGGGCGGCTATTGCCCCTATTTCTTTTGCATAAATTGTCTGATACCTGTTTTTGTCAAAATCTTTTAAATCTGCAGCAAGACTTTCTTTTCTCCTTATATAAGGCGGCAGTGGCATAATGCCGCGCTTTGTCAAAAAATCCAAAATATTGCCTTTATTAAATTGAACTTCCGCCTCTCCATTTTGCTTTTTTGAGACAATTTCGCATTCATATTTGTCTTCAAAAAAGATTTTTTTACCCAAAGGGATAAATGGTTTCATTAAAACCGAGTAAATTCTGCCGTCTTTTTCAATATGAGGTGATAAAAATAAGAGTTCAACTTTGCCGCCCGTTTCTTTTTTGCCGAAAAGGCGCGCGGGAATGACTTTAGCATTGTTTATAACAAGAGCGCTGTCTTTGTCTAAAAACTCAACTATATCGCTAAATTTTTTGTGATAAAAAGAGGAATTTTGCCGATTTATGACAAAAAGGCGGGAATTTTCTCTGCTTTCAGAGGGCTTTTGCGCTATCAATTCTTTTGGAATATCATAATTGTAGTTTTCAAGTAATGTGTCTGACATTGTTATTCCTTGCATTAAAATGGCTATAAAATTTTTACGGTTATTAAATTGAGGGCGACAAATTGTATCAAAATGCCCCAAAAGGCAAATTTCATTATAAAACCCATTTCCGCCGTTTTCTTTTTCAAAGGCAAGACAAAGGCAAAATGGATACCTGAGTTGCTTTGCATAATGTTTAGCAACTCCCGCTGGCGCAATAGCGGCTCTAGCCTTTGACTTTTGCGATACAAAAATAAAGAGGGCGGGTTTTGGATTATCCAAAACCCACCCTCTCTTTAAAGACATCTATTTCTTTCAACGACAGTTAATTAAAAATTCTCAACAACCTTTATCGTAAAAGAAATGGTCAAATTACAATCTTTTGTTAATAATTTGGTTATTTTGAAAATCCGACTTTCATAATCCCCCACCTGCACTGGGTCACTAGTATGATCATCACTGGTGTATTGCCCTGTCAACCCTATATCACTTGTCTCATCCCTGCCATCTTTCCACGCCTGTAAGGCAACACCATTTATTGCTATTTCATATTTCGCGGCATCTATCTCAAGGTATTCGACTGTATCCAGTTCTGGGTTACCACCATTCGCAAGAGCGCTGGCTTTTATGAGTATTTCATTACCCGCAACTTTCCATTTAATATTTTTACCTGCGCCAGTAGCTTCAACATAGAGTTTCACATTTTTTCCATCTATGTTCGCCTCTGCTGATGTCGTAGAAGCAGGAGGATTGGTTTTATCATCTTTCCCGCAAGCGCTAAACAACAATCCAACAGCAAAAACAAAACACAAACACAACAAAATCTTCTTCATCTTTTTCTCCTTTTTTCTCACTTACTCTGTTTTTTAAAGAAGTCTTTTTGCCGGCGCCTGCAAATACGCTTCTTTTAACAGAAAATCGGTACGTAAGTGGTTTTTATACAGCCGTTGTATTGTCAAATACAACGGCAATACTATATAGTATTGCCGCTCGGAGAAAGGCTGTTTTACCGACGAGAAAAGGAGGAAAGTGAGAAAAAGTTAAGTGAGTAATTTGGCAGTGTAAAACACTGCCAAATTACTCTTAAGAGTTAAGGAAAACAACAATATAGAAAAGGCAAAAACCCGGGTGTCATTTGCGTCGGGCGCAATCCATTTTGCCTTTGAAAAGAAAACGGCAGAAAGCGGTGAGCGCCTTATAATAAAAATGGATTGCGGCAGCGCTATGCGTTTGCGCACGCCGCAATGACACCATCGGCAACGACAAATAATGAGGGCGGGTTTTGGATAATCCAAAACCCGCCCTCTCTTTAAAGACATCTATTTCTTTCAACAACCAGTTAACTAAAAATTATCAACAAATTTTATAGTAAAAACAACGGGCAAATCACAATCTGTTCCTAATAAACTGGTTG
>JAIRQB010000249.1 GCA_031256695.1 Elusimicrobiota bacterium
GTTAATATCGGATATTGTCAACTCTATAGAAATGCCCGTAATTTTAGACGCTTCCGGCTTGGCTTCTTTTGCAGGCAGATATAAAGATTTGCAAAAAGCGTCGGCAAAACTTATTTTGACTCCTCATATAGGCGAATTCTCAAAACTGATAAACAGACCAGCGCCGTTTATTATGGAAAACTCTCAAAGCATTGCAAAAGAATTCGCAATGAAAAACAATGCGATTTTGGTTTTAAAAAAACACAATACCGCAGTTTCAGACGGAGCAAATCTTTATATAAATCAAAGCGGAACTCCCGCTATGGCATCTGCCGGCAGCGGAGATGTTTTGAGCGGAATAATAGGCGCTTTGAGCGCAATAGACAAAGACCTTTTTGAAGCCGCATCTTTTGCGGTTTTTATACACGGTCTTGCAGGCGAAATTGCCGAAGAGGAAAAAGGCAATGGATTGACGGCGACAGACTTGATAGAAAATATTCCGTCTGCTTTTGCGAAATTGAAAGCGTTGTGTTAGTTTGGAATTTATGAAAATCTTTTATAAGAAGCGGGGAAATTGAAATGAATATTTTTATTTCAGCAGGCGATTTATCGGGCGACATTCACGGAGCGGAACTTGCCTCAAAAATAAAAGAGATAAATCCGTCAGCGCGCATTTGCGCTTTGGGCGGAGACAATTTAAAGAGAGTTGCCGGCATTTTTATAGAGGATATAGTCCATATAAATGCTTTCGGCTTTTTGCCGATAAAACAAATTTTCTTTTTAATAAAAGTTTTTAAAAAGGTTAAAACTTTTTTTTCAGACAATAGACCTGATAAAATAATTTTAATTGATTATTACGGTTTTCATATTCACCTTGCTAAACTTGCAAAAAAATTAAATATAGACGTCTATTATTATATAAGTCCTCAAGTTTGGGCTTCGCGCGGCGGACGCGTGAAAACTTTAAAAAAATTTATAAAAAAAATGCTTGTGATTTTTCCATTTGAGGAAAAATTGTATAACGATGCGGGGATTGACGCGGTTTTTGTCGGCAATCCTTTAACCGAAAAGTTTAAGTTCAGAGAGAGATTTTCGGCTTCAAATCCGCCGCTTATAGGATTGTTTCCCGGCAGCCGCAAAGATACAATCAAAAGGCATATTCCTGTTTTGATTAAAACGGCTGAGATTTTAAGAGAAAAATTAAATGCAGATTTTGTTTTGTTTAGCGCGGGGAAAGAAATGCCTTGCAAAATACCGGCATTCATAAAAGTTGACGAGAAAAACGATATGGATTTAAGAAGCGCCGTTGACATAGCAATAAATCCGTCAGGCACAATCAGTTTAGAGAATGCATTTTTGGGCGTCCATATGGCTGTAATGTATAAACTTTCTCTGTTCAATTATTTTTTTATTAGAAGCATTATTAAGGTCAAATATATAACAATCGTCAATATCCTTATGGGACGGGAAATAATACCTGAATTCATACAGTTTGACGCAAAGCCTGACGCTATAGCGGACAATATTGTCAAACAATTGTCGCCTGAATTTTATGCCGCAAAAACGAAAGAATTAAAATGCATCAGGGCATTGTTTGGAGAAGGTTCGGCTAGCGGCAGAGCGGCGGAAATAATTATGGGAAGTTAAAAGCAGTTTTTGTTTAGAGGGCGCAATGGAAAAATTAAGACAAACTCTTTCTTATTTGAGCGCGCAGGATTTAGAGATAGTTGAAAGAGCATATCAATACGCTTACTCGGCGCATTTATATCAAACGCGCATTTCAGGCGAGCCTTATTTAAACCACTTGCTGAATGTCGCTCAAAGTTTGGCTGAACTCAAAATGGATGCGCCGCTCATAGCAGTGGCGCTGCTGCACGATATTTTAGAAGACACTTTGGTAGTTGAGAAAGAATTGAGAGAAGAATTCGGCGATGAGATAGTATCTTTAGTAAATGCCGTCACAAAATTAAACAAATATCAATTTGAGGACAATATAACAGCCCAAGCCGAGAATTGGCGAAAAATGCTTCTTGCCGTCGTAAAAGATATAAGAGTAATCATAGTAAAACTCGCCGACAGGCTGCACAATATGGAGACTTTGCGGTTTCAGCCTCCCGATGACCAAAAGAAAATAGCCGCAGAAACCTTGTCTTTATATGCGCCTTTCGCCCATAGGCTCGGCATTTATAATTGGAAAAATGAATTGGAAGATCTCTCTTTTCAAATTTTATATCCCGAGGCTTATTACAATATAAAAGGGCAGTGGGAAAAACGTTCCGAGAGCAATGTCAAAAATCTTGATGAAGCCGCCGCGCGTCTTAAAGAAATTCTTGCGGCTCAAAACATACCTTGCAGGATTTTCTCGCGTCCTAAAAATCTCTACGGCATCTATAAAAAGATGGAGCGGCAAAACAAACCGTTTTCTGCAATTGAGGATTTATTTGGAATGAGAGTAATTACAGACACTATAGAGGATTGCTATGCAATTTTGAGTTTGATAAATACGCGCTTTAAGCCTCTTGACGGCTCTTTTACAGACTATATAAATGTTCCGAAGGCAAATATGTATCAATCGCTCCACATAACGATTATTTCAGACAAAAACGCTTTGATAGAAACTCAAATAAGGACTGAAGAAATGCATCAGCGCGCCGAATACGGCATAGCGGCGCATTGGCGCTATAAGAGGCAGGCTGAAGGCGACGGAGAAGGAGCGAGGAGGGATTTAAAAAATATAACGGCTGAGTATAAGTTGGATTGGCTAAAGCATTTTTTGGAAAAACAGAGGGAGACTTCGGATTCCATTGAGTTTTTAGATTCTTTAAAAAGCGAATGCGCCTTTGAGCAGATTTTTGTTTTCACTCCTAAAAAAGAAGTTGTCAAACTTCCTTTGGGCGCTACTGCTTTGGATTTTGCTTATTCTATTCACTCAGATATTGGGGATTCTTTTATGGGCGCAAAAGTCAACGGCAAAATGGCTCAAATAAATACAAAGTTAAAAACAGGCGATATTTGCGAAATAATTACAAGAAAGAATATAAAGCCGACTGTCAACTGGCTGGATTTTGCAATGACGGCGCAGGCGAAAACAAGGATAAGAAAATATTTGAGAGAACATAATTTATTGTGATACAAAGCGCGGATTTTTTAAGACGGCGCAAAAAAAACAGGCGGGGAAAATCGCCGTCTGTTTTTTATTTGCTTTTTTTTAAGCCTTACAAATTGCCGCAAAGTCATTGGATTTTAGTTTTGGACAAAGCGTTTATAACTTTGAATTCTAAACTCTAAAGTTTCTTTGTCAAAGAAGAAGTTCCATCAGGATTGTCAGTGATTTTATATCCCTTTTCCTCTATCGCTTTCCTTATTCTATCCGCCTCGCTCCATTTTTTATTTTTTCTCGCTTCATTTCTATCATTTAAAAGCATTTCTAAATTTTCATCGGCGCTGTTTTCAGGCAAAAGAATGCCTAATGAATAGTCGGCGCATTTCTCATATAAAGTCTTTATTTGAGACAGCCTTTCAGGCGGCGATTTAAAGAGTTCATTTAGAATTAGATTTTTAATTTCGTGTAAAAAAGAAAGCGCCCTTTCTGAATTAAAATCATCGTCTAATGATTCTAAAAAGGCTTTTTCTAATGCGAGCAGGTCTTGGTCTTTTATAGTATTTGCGCTTTCTTCAACCGCTTGGACAAGTTTTAAATAAGCGTCGTCAAGTCCTTGCAAAGCGTTTTTTGCCGCATTTAGAGACTCGTCTGAAAAATCAAGCGGCGTTCTATAATGTTGAGTAAGCAAATAATATCTGACGGCTCTCGGGTCGTATACTTTTAAAATATCTTTCAGCGCAAAAAAATTGCCTAAAGATTTAGACATTTTCTCTTTATTTACGGTCACAAAACCGTTATGCATCCAATATCTGACAAAAGTTGAACCTGATTTCGCTTCGCTCTGCGCTATTTCATTTTCGTGATGAGGAAAAACTAAATCTAAACCTCCGCCGTGTATATCTATAGTGTCTCCTAAAATGCCGCAAGACATCACAGAGCATTCTATATGCCAGCCCGGTCTACCCTTGCCCCAAGGGCTGTCCCAGCAAACTTCATCAGGCTCATTTTCTTTTGACTTTTTCCACAGGGCAAAGTCAAAAGGCGATTTTTTATTTTCATTTACTTCAACTCTTGCGCCCGCTCTTAAATCGGCAAGTTTGCGGTTTGAGAGTTTTCCGTATCCTTCAAATTTTTCAACGTCAAAATAAATATCGCCGTCTTTTTTGTAGGCATAATTTTTCTCTTCAAGGACTTTTATAAAGTCTATTATTGTCGCTATATTTTCTGTCACTTTTGGATATTGAGAGGCTCTCAAAATATTGAGTTTATCCGTCTGCTCAAAATAATCGTCTATGTAAATTTGCGCAAGTTCAGAAGTTTTTAGATTTTGTTCTTTTGCCCTGTTTATTATTTTATCGTCAATATCCGTAAAGTTTTGAATATGCGCTACCTCGTAGCGACGCGCTATAAAATGTCTTTTGACTATGTCAAAAACAACATATGCGCGAGCGTGTCCCAAATGGACAAAATCATATGGAGTGATTCCGCACACATACATTGAGACAGAATTCTCTTTTATAGGCTTAAAATCCTCTTTTTTATCCGTCAATGTATTATAAATTCTAATCGGCATTTTTCTCTCCTTGTAAAATAATTACCGCTATTTCGCTTGAACTAAACAATCTCATCGGCGGTCCCCAAAGCCTCGTCCCCGACGTCACATACATATTTGATTGTCCGTTTTTGTATAAAAGTCTATATAGCCCATAGTTATACTTCATAAAGAATTTGCGGGCTATCCAAATAGGCGGGATTTGCCCCGCGTGAGTATGCCCCGCTAATTCAATAATCCTTGCATATTTTGATGCGACGTCAAAAGTTTCAGGTCTGTGGCTTAAAAATAAAACGGGATATTTTGGATTTATATTTTGAAGAGATTGTTTTATCTTTTCCTCATTGCGCCAATTTTTATCATTTATGCCCGCTATATTTATAATGTTTTCAATACGCTCTCCGTTTGGATTTATAATCAGAACGCTCTCGTCATTTAACACTTTTACGCCTAACTTTCTAAACATTTCATAAAAAGCGTCTATGCCCGCATAATATTCGTGATTTCCGCTGACTGCAAAAACGCCGTATTTGCCTTTTAATTTTGAAAAGCCGTATTCCAAAAATTTATCGTCTTTATTTATATCTATGTCAATTACATCGCCCGTTATAACTACAATGTCAGGCTCTAATGAAGCCGCTTTGTCAAAAATCTGATTTATATTTTTTTTGCTTGTAAAAGAATTTATATGAATGTCCGACAGATGAACTATTTTTAGAGACTCTATCGGCAAATTTGGGACGGATATTTTTACCTCTTTAATTTTTAAAACAAAATAAAAATTTATAAGAGCGCTGAGGCATAAAACAGCGCTTAAAATCAGAGAAAAAACAGTTGAATAATAACTGAAAGCCCTGCTTTTAATAAAAATATTTGGAATATTTATTATTCCATCTAAAACAAAAACTGTAACTGTTATAGCAAGACAGCCCATAATGATATAAGAAACAGGCTCTAAAATTGCCGTCAATGCCGTCGGATTTGCAGTGCGGACTTTAAGCATTACAAACAACATAAAAATTACAGACAGAACAAAAATTGACGGCGCGATAAATCTATAAAAGCCCGATATATTTAAACCGTGATTTATCATAAAAGCCGTATAAAGCCCAGTCAAAATTAAAAGAAAAAGCCCAAAAATAATAAACATAAAAATAAATCTCCTTGTTATTGTATTCATATATTCCAGTATAAAATTTTAAATTTTTGATAGCGTCTTTTGCTCTAAAAAATTCATAACCAACAATATCATCGTTTCTTTCTCTGCAGGCGCGCTTAAGGCTATCATCAATGTCACTGCCGCCAAAGTATTGTTGTCTATAATGAAGCCGCCTTTTTTAGATTTTAACGCCTTGTTTTTATATAAAAAATAAAGAAAAAGCGCCGCTGCTATTCTTTTATTGCCGTCTGTAAAAGGATGATTTTTAACTATGAGGTAAAGCAAATTGGCGGCTTTTTCTTCTACTGTTGGATAAACATCCTCTTTGCCGAAAGTTTGATATATGGCTCCAAGGATGCTTTTAAGAGA
>JAIRQB010000250.1 GCA_031256695.1 Elusimicrobiota bacterium
CGCAGCGAGAATTTTTGAGAATATGGTATCGGCAAAACTTCAACAAGACTTTCAGTTTTGCCTATTTTGTTATTCAGAATTGTCTCTTTATAATAGTCGTCGGTGTTATTCCGTCGGGCGCAAACACACAGCGTCTGGGTGTCATTGTGGCGAAAGCCGCAATCCCTGTTCGCCGTTTGCCTTTGGCATTTAAAAAATTCTGCTTTACCTATCTGTTTAGCAGTAAAAACATCAAATTTTGTTTTCATACTTAAATATCCCATTTGCTTGTTTTGGAGTTTTGAGTTTTGCCCAAAATACGCTGTCTGTTGCGCTATCCATTCTTAAGTTTTTTTATTAAATCTATAGTTGAGGAAGACCAGCAAGAAGCGTAAATTGACCTAATATCTGCGGGCGATACATTGCGGGGATTGTCATTTTTAAAAACATCATTCATAGCGTCATTTACTAAAGAATCTATATCTTTTTCAAAATCTGCATATTTGCCTAAAGCGGAGACGGCTTCGCTTATATTTGGAATTACTCCTAAATCGCTGCTTAAAGTGCGTATGGATTTTGCGGCAAGAGCGGCGGCATCGCGTTTCGGCAAATTCCATCTGTTTTCGCCTGCGGCTTCGGCTATTTCAATCAATTTATCATAGCGCGCTATAGCGTTAAATTCCATAACCCAAGGCAAGAGTATGGCATTAGCCGAGCCGTGCGCTATGCCGTAAGTGGCGCTTAAAGGATGAGACATAGCGTGAACTAATCCTAAACCCGCGCAATTAAAAGCAAGACCAGCCATAGATTGCGCATATGACATTTTTTCTCTCGCTTTTAAATCGCCGCCGTTTGCTACAACGCGCGGCAAATACTTAAAAATTAAACGAATTGCATTAAAAGCAAGACCGTCAGTATATTCATTTGCATTTTTTGCAAGATAAGCCTCAATAGCGTGAGAGAGAGCGTCAAGCCCTGTTGATGCGGTAAGAGCGGGGGGCAGCCCGAGCATAATTTCAGGGTCAACAAAAGAGGCTGAAGGAGTGAGATTTGGGCTCATAATAGCCATTTTTGAATGATGCCCTTGCGTATTTGTGATAATTGCCGCCGATGTGCATTCTGAACCGCTGCCTGCCGTAGTGGGTATTGCAACGAGATAAGGGATAGGTCTTTTGATGCTGCCTGATATAGTGTAGTCGCTGATTTTGCCGCCGTTTGAGACGAGAACGCCAACGGCTTTAGCGCAATCAATGGGGCTTCCTCCGCCTACGCCTATAAGACAATCGCACCTTTCGCGCTTATAAATTTCTGCGCCTTCATTGATTTGAGTATCGGGCGGATTTGCTTGAGTTTTGTCATAAATTACGGCAGAAAACATTGAAGCGGTAAATTTTTTAAAAAATGGAAATTGGGCAATTATTTTATCAGTAACAATTAGCGGCTTGTGAAAGCCTTTTTCCTCTAAATGAGACGCTATATTTGAGATTGCGCCTGGTCCTGTAAAAATATGCGAAACCGGATTGAAAAAACTAATCATAAAACCCCCTTGTAATTAAAAAACTCTATTTTATTTTTAAACGATTGTTTTTGATTTAAAACAGTTTAAAAGCGGCAATAAAGCGAGGGGATTATATCAAAACGGCAATAGCGGCAAGAAAGAAGGCAGACGTCTAAAAAGCCGTCTGCCTTCTTTCTTTGCCGTTTAAACAAAATCGGCGACGCTATGTGTTTGCGCAACGCTATCATTTTAAGAAGCAAATTCATTTAATCTATATTACTTAAAAGCCTTTTAAACAAGGAGTAAGCAAGTTGTTTTTATCAGCCGTTGTGTTTAAAAATTTTGCGATAGAGTTAAGCCGACAAAATCAAACCCGCTATTTTCATTGGTTACACTGCCGTTGGAGAAGTGTCTATATAATAACTCTACAACCTGATTGCCAAATCTAAATCCTAAAAAAACTTTTTCTGAAAAAGTAAAGTTTGACCCAACCCTGTCAGTAGTTTTGTTTGCTATAAAAATACCTAACCCCAAACCTACAAAAGATTTTCTATAGATTGAATTTATAACATCTTGCGATAATCCAGCCAAGTATAAATCATATCTGTCTGCAAATTTTACAAGTTCAAAATTCTGCCTGCCCTCTAAACGGAAAAAATCATTAGGCTGACTGTATGACAAATTAACAATATATAAACTTTCTAAACGGGCGCTGACTCCAAAATAACTCTGCACTTGATTGAGTTTTGTTCCGAATATAACTTTTTCAACAATATCCTTTTTTGCCGTAGACGGCAAAGGATTTTTGAGTTTATCAGAATTTGCTGCAGTGTAATTGTCCTCTCGTGATTTCAAAAAATCCTGTTTTGCGTAGAGGACATCTGTAAAAATAATGCTTATAAAAATATTGAGCAATACCGGCAAGAGCGCGAATTGAGTTGCAAGTTTATGACTCACAACTCCAAAACTCATAACTTTTAACTCTCTGCTATTCATATCTTTACACTCCGTAAAACACCCTTTCCACTTGGCTTTCTTCTCCTTTTTGCAGGATATGCAAAAAGACTTCTTTTTAACAGAAAGTAAGTGTGTTGTTTTATCCAGCCGTTGTGTTGTCAAACACAACGGCAATACTATATAGTATTGCCGCTCGGAGAAAGGCTGTTTTACAGATGAGAGAATTAACAACAAACAGCGACAAAACAAATTGTCATACCCGCAAAATGAAGCGGCATCAGCCGATTTATCCATTTTTGCCGTTATGGCGGTTTTGCCTCTTTGCCTTTTGCCGTCTACCTTTGCTATCGGCAAAAGAAAACCTGTTGTTTGCGATATGAAAAAGAAAAGAAAAGAACAAAAACGATGAAAAGTGAAAATGGATACTTGCGCTGGCAAATGAGCGCCCAAAGAGCGCTCATTCTGGCGCGAGTATGACAACGCGGGACTTGGCGCAAAAGCCCAGACTCACCGTGTCATTCCGTCGCAAGCGGAGTTATTTACGGGCGCTAACAGCGCGCGTAAATTACTCAAGAATCCATTTTGCCTTTTAAAAAAAACGGCAGAAAGCGGTGAACGCCTTATAATAAAAATGGATTGCGGCAGCGCTATGTGTTTGCGCAGCGCGCAAAACAGGTAAAACAAAAAAGGAGGGCGGGTTTTGTATTTTCCAAAACCCGCCCTCCTGCGCTAATTGACGGAAAAAAGGGATTGCTTTTTAATCTGCCTGATATAAGTTTGGGCGACCAATACTGATATATGAGCCTTTCAACCTCTTGTCTTAAAGCAAAACTTTTTAAGACAAACTTTCTATGGCTGTTTTGAAGTTTAAACCGCGCCTCTGTTGCGCTTTATACGCCCATATCTTTTTTTGCCGCCATTCCTTTTAATTTCGCGGCTTTATCAAACCATATTGCTCAAAGAAATCTACAGACGTCTTTTACTTTGCTTTTTGATTTTTTAGAGATGATTTTTCTGAAGTTGATTTGTCAGATTCATATTTGGGCGTTGAAGCAAATATTTTTTTTAATTCAGCCTCATTTCTCCATATATACTTTTCAGACGCTTTTGTTTTAGACGCAGAAGCAGACGCTGTTTTTTAAATTGCTTTCATTTCTCATAACTTTGCGCTTTTTTACTGATTGATTTTTGTTTTTGTCAATTTATCAGCGTAAAAGTTAAACTGCCTTTATTGACGGATATTTCAAATATCCACGGCAATTCTTTATGTCTACTGACGGGCAAGAGCGCGGAGTATCCGTCCTTAAACTTTTCGTCTAAATTTTTCGTGTCTATAAGTTCCAAAGGTCTCCAAATTATTAGTTTGCTTGCCCTAAATTTTATTGCGCTGTCTTGTATAAATTTTTCTAATTGCTTTATGTCTTTATCTGCAGGATGTGGCAAAACCTTGCTTATAGACGGCAATACAAAATAATATGAGAAATATTTACATTTATGATAATCCAGAGTATCGGCTTTTGTATGTATTATCAATAAAACCCTGTCATTTGGATTTATGAAAGGTTTGATTGTTTTTATTTCTTTATCCATCTGCAAAGCGGTTTCATTGTTATATTGTGTTTTATATTTTTTTATTTGAGATGAAATGTTGATATGAGAAAAAAGCATAGCGGATACAAAAATTATATAAGCGGCATAAAAAATATTGTTTTTTGTTTTTTCTATATCAAGCGCCGCATAACTTGTCTTTTGCCGTATCATTCCCCCGCTAAAAATAACAGCGAAATAATAATAGCCTGCAGGCAAGAACATATTCAAAGCAGAAGATATATAACGCCAGGCTGAACTATTAGCCCAAGGTTCAACTAATAAAGTGAAATAAAAACCAATAAAATAAAGCGTAAAGATAATACACATTAAAATCAAATTTTTTTTTATAGTATTTCTTAAACTGCCTTTGGCAAATTTCAGCAATGCGGCGAAAAGTAAAATTATCATTATTATAGCCGCCATAGCCCGATTATTATTTATAACCGATTTGTTTATAGTATTAAAATACAACTTTGTCCTTTCAATCAAAACTTCATTTGTAAAATTTCCTTTCAGTCTCTCATTTCTTGGATTTCCTTTAAGTAAATATATGCCGAGAGGCGGCTTTTTAACTGTACCCAAAGTATCTTTATCCAAATACTTTGCAATATCCGCTTTTCTATCAGCGTCTGCTTTTAATGTATTGTAATTATAATAGACGGAATAACTTATTTGAATAAAAAGAACTAATAGGACGGCTAAAACAGCGGGCTTGAAAGATATATTGTTCTTTTCAGCATTTTCATATCTTTTGGCATATATGAAAGAGCAGAGCATATAAACGGCAAGAATACTCCCAAGCATAAAACCTATATACAATTTATAAGTTGCAAGGCTTCCCGCGCATATAACAATAGGCAGATAAGATTGAGCGCTATT
>JAIRQB010000053.1 GCA_031256695.1 Elusimicrobiota bacterium
CGCAGGACTGCCTTTACGGCTTTCAGCGGTTAAATCGGGTCTATATTTACTTTTTGCTATAATGCCCGCAACCGATATGAAAAACAACCTATAAAACCGCTTTATTTACAAATAAAGGAGATGAAATGTTATGAAAGCAAAATTATTTCTTTTTATAACTTTGTTTTGCGCGTTTTTTTACTATGAAGGAATTGTCTATGGGCAGGAATATCCGCCCGTAGAAATAAAATCAGTTGGAATGCTTCAAAGCGGTTCCGCCAACTCTCTCAAGTATGATTTAAGAATAGGCTTAAAAAATGTAAACAATAAAAATGTGGAAATCAGTTTGATTTTTTTAGACGGCGGCAATACCGAGATATTCAATTGGAAAGGCTATATTTTGCCTAAAACAGACGAAATCATCGTCAAAAAATCTATTCCTTTTAACATTATGGAATCGGCAAGATATTTAAATATAAGAGTTTCAAACGCCGACGACCAAAGAAATGACTACATAGCCAATAGATTTATGATTCCAAAATACGCGGACAATAGCCCTCTATAAAATATATTCAGCGTTTCAAAGCCGCCAAGCAGATTTTAACTAAAATGCTTGGCGGCTTTTTTATTTGCCTATTCTCTAAATTTTATCCTCTCCTGCCGGCCCATCTTTAAAGCGCTTCCGCTTTGCAACAGCAGACTTCGTCTATTCTGCCCCGTTCTTTCATTCCGTATTTTTAAGGCACTTCCACTCCCGCAAAAATCTTATCAATAATATCGTCTGATGTAATAGAATCCGCTTCAGCCTCGTAAGTAATCAAAATACGGTGACGCAAAACATCGTGAGATATTGTCTTTATGTCGTCAGGTATGACATAGCCCCTGCCTTGTAAAAAAGCGTAGGCTTTTGCCGCAAGCGTTAAATTGATAGTGGCGCGCGGAGAGCCTCCGAAGGCTATTAAATTTTGCAATTCCGCCATTCCGTAATCGGCGGGTTTTCTTGTGGCAAAAACAAGGTCAACGATATAATTTTTAACTTTGTCATCAACATAAATTTTTCTGATTAAATCCTTCGCTTTATTTATTTCGCTCAAAGTTGTCACGGATTCAATTTTTTTGCGCCCCTGCGTAACCCTTTCTAAAATTGTTTTTTCTTCATCTCTATTCGGATAATCTACTTTTAGTTTCAGCATAAATCTATCAACTTGCGCTTCGGGCAAAGGATAAGTGCCTTCCTGTTCTATTGGATTTTGAGTAGCCATCACTAAAAAAGGGACGGGCAAATTATAAGTTTCATCGCCTATGGTTACGTGTTTTTCCTGCATAGCCTCAAGAAGAGCGCTTTGAACTTTCGCAGGAGCTCGGTTTATTTCATCGGCAAGAATTAAATTTGCAAAAACGGGACCTTTTTTTACCGTAAAATCTCCGCCTTTGGGATTGTATATGAGCGTCCCTATAATATCTGCGGGAAGCAAGTCTGGGGTAAATTGTATTCTCTTATATTCGGCTTTGAGAGCGGCGGCTAAACTTTTTACAGCCAAAGTTTTCGCAAGACCCGGCAGCCCTTCAAGCAAAATATGCCCGTCTGACAAAAGCCCTATTATCATTCTCTCTAAAACATATTTCTGCCCTACTAAAACCGTAGAAATTTCAGCGAGCAATTTTGAAATAAAAACGCTTTCTTTCATAATTTTTTCATTTAAAGCGTCAATGTCTTTAAATTCAGCCATCTTTAAACCTCCGTTTATTTTAATATCAAAATGCAATTTTTCATTATTTGACGTCAAGAAAAATTCAAAAAAAGTTTCGGCATTATACAAAATAGACATTCCATTATCGGAAAGAGCAATACTTTCAAAAATGCCGTAAAAACAGCGTTTTAGCGGCATTTTCTTAACGGCATATTTAAATTTGATAAACTCATTTTTACAAACGTCGTATAGTCTTTGGCGGGAAAAATGAACTTATATCAATCTTTAAACAATCGTCTAAAAAAAAGAATAGCAGCAAATTCCAAAAGACGCTGTTTTTTCAATTCAGCAAAGAACAGAAGGCTTGTCAGAAAATGATAAACGCAAGTTTATGGGAGAATTTTATACGCCCGTTGAATATGCAAAAAAGGCTTTAAACTATATTGAAAAGACAATAGGCAAATGGCGGGAAGATGAAAATTACCGCCTCTGGGATATGTCTGCGGGGACGGGCAATTTAGAATTTCCTCTGCCGTCTGAGGCGCTTGATAAATGCTATATCTCAACTCTGCTTGAAAATGCCGCAGAAATTAAAAGACGATTTAGAAAATCCGAAAATAAAATGGATTGTCTTTATGAATCCTCCTTTTGCGACAAGCAATGAGAGCGCAAAAAAATTAGGCAAAAAATCAAAAGACGCCGTCTCTTTTACAAAGATAAGAAAATATATGACTGCCGCAGGCTAATGATGTTTTTGAAGCGGGCAAAATTGTCTATAAAAAGTTCTACTCCTCAATTACAACTTATCATTGGAAAAACTACAAGATAGAAAATTGGGATTTAGGATTTTGGCAAATAAGAAAAGCCTTGACGGAGAAAAGCAAAATTTGCGAAGAGTTGGAGGAATTAAAAAGGCTTCACAAAATACTCGGCTTAA
>JAIRQB010000069.1 GCA_031256695.1 Elusimicrobiota bacterium
CTAAAAAAACTCGGAGCAAAAGGAGTTTTAAAAAACCGTAAAGACAATGCGGCAGATATTATAATTGGATATGAAATGCAGACTCTTTTTGAAAACATAAAGAAAGTATTAGAAAAGAATTAAATGCAGTTTGTTGTTTTAAATAAAAAAGCGCCGGGCATTGGCAAAACCGATGCCGGCGCTTTTCTTTTATTGTCAAATTCAAATTATCCGTTTATCTTTGTTTCCGCTCTTCTGTTTAAACTCTTGTCTTTTTTGCTTACAGGATTATGCTTGCCCAAAGTTGCCACTGAAATTCTTTCTTTTGAGATGCCGAGACGCGTATAATATCTTTTAACTGCGCGCGCTCTTTTTGCCCCCAACTTCGCATTGTAGGCAATAGAGCCTGTATCATCGCAATATCCTTCCACTGTAACGCTGCGTTTGTCTTTAGCCAAAAATTTAGCATTGCTTCTCAATGTTTCTTTTGCAGAATCAGTAAGAGCGGCTTGATTGTAATCAAAATAAACCGTCTTCAAACTCAAATTTTCCGTTTTCGCTTCTGCTGTTTTTGCAGGCGTTTGAGGAACGGCGTCAGGCGGCGTTTGAACAGACTGCGGAGTTTCTTGTTGCGGAGCAGGCTGCTGAGCGGCGGGCGGAACCGCGTTTTTCTGTTGCGGTTTGCAACCTAATGTAAAAAATGCAACTGCTAAAACTATTGTTGCACAAAGAGCCAATTTGCTGTTTCTTATCATAATTTTAACCTCTTTTTATTTGCGGTCTTAAAAAGCATCCCGTTTTATCAACCGCAATATTTAATAACCGTAAAATCGGCTATTTATTGGCGGGAGTATATATAATTTTTCTTGATAAAAGAATTTTGAGCGCTAAAAACATACAAATACTGCTGTATTTCTTTTTGACGGATTTGCTGTATCTGAGGCTGTATTTTAGGAGAAACTTTTTAACTTGCCTCTGATTGCGCTTTGTCTTTTATTGATGGGCAGCGGCTGCAGTCAAGTAAAGAATAGATGCCGAAGTCCTTATATTCCAAATTGACGATAGACAATAAAAAAAGGCTCGCTCTAGATAAAATCAGCGACTTGCCTCTTTTTCTTATTCTTAATTCTTTCTTTCGGCATTCTTTATAAAGATGTCTCTATATTGACAGGGCAATGGTCAGAGCCGTAAATATCTTTTTCAATGAGCGCAGATTGCAATTTTTGGGCTGCCGCCTTTGAAATAAAAAAATAATCCAAACGCCAGCCGACATTTCTGCTTCTTGCCGCAGTTTTATAATCCCACCAAGTAAAATTTCCGCCCGCTTTATTAAAATGCCTAAAAGTATCTATAAAACCAGCCTCTACAAGAGCGTCCAATCTCTGTCTTTCTATAGGCATAAAACCCGTATTGTTTATATTTTCTTTCGGACGGGCTAAATCTATTTCAGAATGCGCTGTGTTAAAATCCCCGCAAATTATTACAGGTTTATTTTTTATTTGTTTTAGATATGAGATGAAAAAATCGTAAAAGTCTAATTTATATTGAAGTCTCTGAGGACTTGAACCTCCATTTGGAAAATAGATATTAAAGAGATAGAAATTTTTAAATTCAATTTTAAGGATGCGCCCTTCAATATCAAATTTTTCTTCGCCTATTCCATATTCAACAGAGAGAGGCTCAATTTTACTCCAAACGCCTACTCCACTATAGCCTTTCTTTTGAGCAGAGGAACAATAAAAACGATAAGGAACTAATTCCGTTAATTCTTTCGGTATTTGTTCTTTGCTGGACTTAGTCTCTTGGATGCAAAAAATATCTGCGCCGCAAGATTTAAGGTATAAAAGAAAACTTGCGCTCTCTTTTAAAGAGGGCGCAAGGATATTCTCTTTTTTAAATATAGCCCTTATTCCATTGACATTCCAAGAAGTGATTTTCATTTTTTATTTTTGAATTAGAATTTGAAATTGAGGATTATGGTAAAAGGCAGATTATAAGGTAAAGTTTGGCTTCCGATATAGTTGATTAACCCTATTTGAACGCCGTATAAATCGTTTGCCAAATTGATAAATCCAAATTGAAGACCGTTTATTTTATCGGCTTTGTTGAGAAGTCCAAGTTGAACTCCTGAAATTTCTTGATTGCTGACATTTATAAAACCCCATTGAAGTCCTTTCATATTTGTTGTAATAGTTATAAGCGCCATTTGAACTCCTGCGGCATCGTCTGTTTTATTCATCAGCAAGTCAAAAATAAAGCCCGTCATATCCGGCGTATAACTTCCTAAACCTACTTCTATACCTCTCAAAGTATCGTCTTGCGGAACGTCAAGCCCTTTCCACAGAGATAATTTTACAGGCGTTACGGCAAAAGACAGCGAGGCAAACAACAAAACAATCGCTATTGCAGAAACAAATTTTTTCATATTTTTTCTCCCTTTTATTTATTTTCCGACGAGAGAATTATATCAAAAAACCGTAATCGCCTTGACGCTGACAAAAGAGCCGTCTTAACTGCGCGGAAAAACGCTGTTTGGCATTAAACAACTATGCGGCGCAAGAATTGCCGTTTAAACGGCTCTTGCCTTGTATTAAGCGGTTTTCCTTTTTGATTTTTTGCTTGAATTTAATTACCTTTGAAAGCGTATTAGAAAAGTATTGTCTGTCTGAAGCGTAATGCTGTTGAAAATTAAATCAAGCCTGCCGCAAAGCGTGGCAAAATAGGAGGAAGTATGATTGATTTATTGATAAAAAATGCAAAGGTTGCGGATGGAAGCGGGAAAGAGCCCTATAATGCAGATATTGCCGTTGAAGGCGGCAAAATTGTCTCTATTGCCGCAGACATTAAGGCTGACGCCGCTGTAAAAATTGATGCGCAAAACAGAAATGTGACGCCCGGTTTTATTGATGTCCACAGACACGAGGATATTGTTGTTTTTGATGAAAGTTACGGCGAGGTTCAATTGAGGCAAGGGATTACTTCAACAATAAGCGGTAATTGCGGTTTAAGCATAGCGCCGCTTCCTAAAAAATACAGAAAGGATATTTTGAATTATTTAAAACCTATTATGGGTTTGCTGGACGAGGATAAAGATTTTGAAATGTTTTCAGATTATATGCGGACGCTTGAAAATATAAAACTGCCTTTAAATTTTGGAATGCACGCGGGCGCAGACACTATTCATCTTGCCGTCAAAGGTTTTAGCGATGAGAAATTAAACAGAGATGAAATTTCAGAGTTTCACAGATATTTGCAAGACGCTTTAGAAAGCGGCGCTTTCGGCGTATCATTAGGCATAGCCTATATGCCTGAAATTCTCTATAGCATTGAAGATTTTGCTCAAGTTTTAGCGCCTTTGCATTCAAAGGATATTCCTTTGGTTACTCATATGCGCGGCGAGGGAAATTTGCTCTATGACGCCGTCAAGGAAGTAATAGAGATAGCGCAAAAATTAAATATCCCGCTCCATATCAGCCACTATAAATGTTTAGGCAAAAAAAATTGGGGACATCTTTTAGAAAAAACAACGCTTTTAATTGAAAAAGCCCGCTCAAGCGGGACAAAAGTCACAATTGATGTATATCCTTGGACGGCGGGCGCTTCTCAACTTGCTCAAATTTTGCCTATTGAATTTTTAGAAGGCGGTCTTGCCAAGACTGCGGAGCGGTTAAAAGATAAAGAAATGCGGCAAAAATGCAAAGAGATTTTGAGCAGTCCGCAAAAGGATTTTGAAAATCAAATTGATTTAATCGGCTGGGAAAACATTATGATTACAAGCGCTCAAAAAGAAAAAAATAAAAATTTTATCGGCAAAAGAATGTCTGAAATAGCGCAAGAGACGGGCAAAGACCCTTTTGACGCCGCTTTTGACCTTTTATCAGAGGAGGATTGCAATGTCTCTATGGTAAATTTTATAGCAAGCAAAGAGGATATAGATACGATTTTAAAATATCCATACAGCATTATAATTTCAGATTCAATTTATCCGTCCTCGGGTATGCCTCATCCGCGCAGATACGGCACTTATCCTTTAATTTTGAGCGAATTTGTCAGAGATAGAAAAGTCTTGTCTCTGCCTCTTGCCGTCCATAAAATGACAAAAGCGCCTGCAGACATTTTCAATATCAAAAATAAAGGACTAATCAAGGAAGGATATGATGCCGACATTGTTATTTTTGATTTGAATAAAATTAAAAATAATGCAGATTATATGAAGCCCGCTTCTTTCGGCGAAGGTTTTGATTATGTGATAGCAGGAGGGCAAATCGCCGTCAAAGACGATGTGTTTTTGAAAACTAAAACGGGAAAAGTTTTAAAGAGAAAATAAATAATTTATAAAAAGGATATTTTATGTGGACAGTCTATGCCTTGCTTTCGGCTTTCTTTGCCGCGCTTACAAGCATTTTGGCAAAGATTGGATTGGAAAATATTGATTCCAGTTTGGCAACCGCTATTAGAACTTCAGTGATACTTGTTTTCGCTTGGCTTTTTGTTTTTGCATTTGGAAAACAAGAGGGCATTGCAGATTTGTCTTACAAAAATGCCGTTTTTTTGATTTTGTCAGGTCTTGCCGCGGCGGCTTCTTGGCTTTTATATTTTAAAGCATTGCAGTTGGGTCAGGCGGCTAAGGTGATGGCAATAGATAAATTTTCATTGGCGCTTGGAATAATCCTTGCCGCATTGATTTTAAATGAAAGTTTGACCGCCAAAACGATAATAGCGGTTGCGCTAATTACCATAGGAACTCTGATTTTGGTTGTTTAAACCGCTGAAAAATGCGGTAAAAATAAAAAAGCGCCTGTTTAAAAAAACGAGCGCTTTTTTTACGTCAAAATTTATCGTTACAAACCTATATTTTCTAACAAATCCCTCATTGAGAAAATTTAGACAATCCAGTTTTCACAAAATAGAGAGGCGTCGGGCTTTTTAAAAAAAGCATTATCTCTGTTAGGGCATCTCTCTATTTCCATATTGTCTCTGTCAACTATTATAAAGAACTCGGCATTTTCATATTGAGGCGGAAAATCTAATAGAGAAAAAGGAATTCTCATCTCTATAATTTCTCTATATTTGGCGTCGGTAAAGGGCAAATTTTGCAAAGAGCCGTTTCTGCTTAAAACAAATTCAGACAAATTGCCCGTTTCGTCAAAAGAAACAGATATTCTGTTTTTAGAAGGCGCGCTGAAAATAATATTAAAAGTCAAAGTTTTTAAAATATCCAAAGAAATTGAATTGTTTAAATCCAGCCTCAAATAAAAATAATCATAATCAAAACCGTAAAAAAATGAATTGACTATGACGTCTACTTGATGCATAGAGCCGCCGAAACGCCCCATCTGACAGAAAGCGGCGTCTTTCCATTTAAAATAAGAACTCTTTTTGCCGTCAATTTTAGGGCTGATAAAAGATTGCGGCGGCTTTATGGAATGCTCTCTTTTGCTTGCCGAGCGCTTTATTGGAGTATAAAGACTTTCGTCGGCATTCTGCCCCAAACAGTTATAGACTTTAATCAAGCGCTGCCTAAATAAAAAATCAAACATATCGTCATTGCCGCTTGAATGGTCATTGCCATACCACCAATTCCAATCAGAACCTTCGGCTATATATAAATTATCCCACGCCTCTTTTTCTTGAGGGCTGCCTTTAAGAGAAGGATTTTTTTCTAAAAAATCAACTAAAAATTTTCTCGTCTTATGCAATTTATTCCAAGCCTCATTGTCCTCGCTCTGTCCTATCCAAATTGAAAAATTCCCGTATATCCAAGACCCCGCTCTCAAATACTCTATTGTGTTTGACGGCGGAAAACGCTCTAAATAATCGCCTATTAAAACAGTCTCTATTGAAGCGTCGCCGCTGATTCTCTGATAGAGAGAACGCAAAAAATCCCAGCCGTCGTTTTTATAATATTCCCAGCAATTTTCGCCGTCTAAAATTACATTTATAAGAGGTTCGGGCGCGCCTGCTCCGTTTCTGATAGCGTTCAATTTGTTCATAAAGTCATTGACGGCGTCTTCTGTGTTCCATTTTGAATACACAAAGCCTATAGAATCTGACAAATTGGTATTTCTAAAAATTATGTTTAAGTTTAAATCTCTGCCGTCTTTGACAATTTTAAAAGGACTGCAAGAAGGCTGAATGCCGTTAAAAATATTGTATTTGCTCCCGTATAAAACGGCTTCGTCTGTGGCTATCCACTTTATGCCTGATTCAGATATAAGGGCGGCTGTTTCATTTGAAACAGAGCCTTCTGAGGGCCACATACCTTTGGGTTTGCGTCCGAAAACTTTTTCATAATATTTGACGGCGCTGTTTATTTGAAAAGCGGCATCTTCGGGATGAGAAAATTTTTCAGGCAAAACTACAGAGGGCATAGATTGGCGGGCGGAATTTGTATCGCAAAGCAGAGGCAATATAGGATGATAAAAAGGAGTTACTGAAACCTCTATCTGTTTATTGTCTTGGGCTTGCCTGTGTTTTTTGACAATCTCTCCGCAAATCCAAAAATGCTTTTGTATTAAGAGAATTTTGTCTTCCTCAGTAAAATTGCGTCCTTTTTCATAGAGATTTTTTATAAGGGGGTCGTTTGAGCGCCAAAAAGGGTCCATCCAAGATAAATTAAACCAAGTCTGTAAATCTCTAAAATCTTCAGTCTTAAAATCATCTAAAGCTTTTTGAAGACCGCCGCTCTCAGAACTTGCGCCCCTTTTTTGAAATAACTGCATATATCTGGGATTTGCCGCTATCATATGGTCAAAATTCGCCATAAAGAAATTTTTCAAAATAAAATTTTTATCGTCGGCGCTTAAATTTGCCGCATTTTTTAAAGTCATCTCAACAAAAATATCTTTTGCTATGCCCCTTGCATATTCATCTAATTGAATTAAAAGAGAGGGAACTAAATTTATATTTATTTTGATTTTCGGAAATTCGTCTAAAATAGAGACCATATCGTAATAATCTTTTACAGCGTGAAGCCTAACCCAAGGCAATTCATAAACATCGTTTAAAGGATTTTTATAAATAGGCTGATGCTGATGCCATAAAAAAGACAAATATATTTTTTTCATTTTATTTTCCTCTATAATTTTGACTTGCATTTTTCAATTTTATTTCAAAGCAAGCGCCGAATTCTTAAATTCCCTCAAGACGCCGTTTTTTAAATTAGCCAAATATTTATCCGCCCGCTGTAATTCTTAAAATTTCCAATTCATCTCCGTCTTTTAAAACTGTCTTGTCTAATAAATTCTTGCCCGCAATTGTTCCATTATGAGCGATAAAAACAGTTTCAATTTTCACATTTATTTCTTTTAGGAAATCGGCAATATAAACTTTTTCTTTAATCTCTTTCTCTTTTCCATTGACTTTAATTTTAATCATATCTGTCTCCATTGTTTTTGCATCTTTTGCCGCCTAAAAGACGTCAAAAAAATCTAAAAATACATATCTAAATTGCTGAAATATGCCTCAACTTGAGGCGGGAGAGAAGTTTGAAGCGTTTTAGCCGCTGAAAATGCTTTCGCTATTTCTGTTTCAGAATTTTGACAAATAATAAATGCCGCAATTCCTAATTCTTTTAACGGAACTCCAACTGCCGTCAATTTAGCCATATTTACAACTCTTAAAAAACCTTTCCCTGATTTTTTTTGAATTTCTTTAGTCCTTTCGTCAAAACAGCCGTAAATGCCGTCGCCTATGCCGTTTTGGTCTATTGGTCCCTCTATTGAGATAAGTATTTTCCCGTCCCTAACAGTTTCATTTAAAAATGAAATCAATGGTTTTCTTTCTCCGAAAATATCAGGGGTTTCTATAGTTTCTATTTTGCATTTTGCGCTTAATAGTTTTTCATATACATAATTGAAAGACGGCTTATAAATATCTTTTGCTGATTGGCTCGGCAGCAGGACTGAAGTCTCTGCTATGCTGTTTTTTAAAGTGGCAGAAAAAGCAGGATAAGCGGCGGCAAACATTTTCAACAAAATGTCTAAACCGCTTGCGATAAAACCTATTGACGGATAAAAAGAAATTCCGTCCGTTGAAGTTTTGACGAATTGTTTAACGAAATCGGATGCTATCAAAGGCGAGATAAAAGAATAGAGATTTAGAGAAGCGGCGGGCGCTAAAACAGAACCGCCGCCGTCTGAGGCTATTGCGCAATCATTTATGCGGTAAAAAACATTTAAGGCGCTTGCGGCGCTGCTGCCGCTCATAAAAGAAGTTGTAAGAGGATTCTTGAGATAAATATCTACGGCTCTGCCGCCTGCCGTCATAAAATCAGTTGTGTG
Source organism: Elusimicrobiota bacterium (assembly GCA_031256695.1). Classification (GTDB taxonomy): domain Bacteria; phylum Elusimicrobiota; class Endomicrobiia; order Endomicrobiales; family Endomicrobiaceae; genus JAIRQB01. Next base: position 8,262 of record JAIRQB010000069.1, read on the forward strand.
GCGCAAAAAACCGGCGACGCTCATTTTATCTATTAGGCTTGACGGTATCGCTTTTGTGTCTTTGACGCCGAGATAATATGCCTCGTCTAATCGGCAGACTTTATTTATAACTAAAGGATTTACGCTTTTTACCGTATTAAAAGGATTTTTAAGCGCCAGAAAAGTCTTTTTGGCGCATCCTGCAATTTTTTCTTTATCAATCATTTTTAGTCCATTATTTAATTGCTAATTGTTAATTTTTAACTTGCCTCTATTGCAGATATTTCTTTCTCTGTAAATTCGTATAAATCATAGACAACAAATTAAAAAGTTAAGAATTATGAGTTAAGAGTTATGAACATAAAACATAAAGCATTCGCAAAACAATATTTAACAGCAGTTTTTTTACAGACAACAGTCTTACCGCTTCTGTCAAGATAAGACGCTGCGAAAGTTTGCTTTTAGCGGCTATAACTATTCATAACTCTTAACTCTTCGTTTTCAACTTATTTTGCCGCAGGCAAAACATAAAGCCCTAAAACAACTAATATATTTACAACTATTCCAAAAAGTATAGCGGCAACAGGACCTACGGCAATGTCAACGATGGGCTTTTTGGATTGTTTATTTAATAAAACGCAAGCGATGATAAACATAGGTCCAACGCCTGAAATCATAGCCTCAGCCGCAAAAGCAGAGCCGATTAAAAGAGCAATTTCCAAAACCTTATTCATTGCTGTTCTTATATGCTCTCCCATTTCTCTAATGCCGGGGAATTTATCTAAAACTTTCGCAAAGAAATTGATTAAGAACACTTCTGCCGTAATCATAGCGGCTCCCGCTATAAAAGCAAAAATAGGCTGTCCCGTCAGCAAAAAGCCTATTACAAAAACAAAAGTGCAGCCTACAGCGCCATAGACGCCGGTCACTACAGCGGTAGTTAAAACGAGAGGCACAAAGCCTATAGCCCTTGCAAAAGCGGCAAGAGCGGCGCTTGAAATCTCTCCTTTAGAAAGCAGATTTAAAGATATGGGGTCGCCTGCTAAAATTGAAAGGCTAGTCCCTGCAGCCACTAAACCGCCAAGCGCCGCAAGATAGGGCCAGTTTTTCTGTATTCTTGCCACTTGAGTTGAAAAGACCGCCGTGAGTTGAGAAGTTGATGCGCCGCCGGATTTTTTAACGCCTGCCGCAAAGATTAACATCATTATCACTCCTGTAAACATAGCAAGACCTGGAGCGTTTAATGTAATTTTATAATCGCCTAAATTGATAATGCCGATTCGGGCTATTATGAAATAAGCCAAAATAGCGATAGCGGCGGCAAGGACTGCTTTTTTAAATCCGTGCTGATAACCTATGGCTACAGCCGGGAAAAGCGCAAAAGCGACTATTACAGGCGCTGCAACCCGCCCTAAAGGCGCTAAAAAGTTATACGGCAAAAGTTTAAAAGCCGACACTATTGATTCTAAACCTGCCAAAATTCCAAGCCCGTAAAGAGCGCCTATTATTGCCGCAAGTATAGTCCCAAACAGAGTTGAAGGGCAAAATACCCCTATCATATCCGTCGTAAGCAAAAGGCAATGTATTAGGATAATTGACGCCGCTATTGAAGTCGGTATAGCAAAGCCGATTACTAAACCAAAACTTATAGCAAAACTCATAGCGGCAAGTTCTTTCCTGCTGACTTTGCCTTCAAAATACTGCGGGTATAGCGGACGAAATCCGTCATTGAAAACCGCAACTCCTCTGTTAGATAATACAGACGCCAAAGCGCCTATAGCCATAATTACGATGTATCTCATTTTTCCTCCCTTATCCTTCTATTTTTTTTATTATTGCCCCTATTAAAATAGGGACAACTTTTTCATAATCGCTTCCCGTAAAGCCGAAAGCCTTTTTGCCTTTTTCCACTTCTGCGATGATTTTTTCATCGGATAAGATATTGCCCGGCATAGATATAGTGGCGCACTTATCTGCTCCAGCAAGAGCCAAAGCCATAGCAAGAGCTCCGCCGCCGCCCGTATTGCAAGCGCCTATATAATAGTCAACGGCGCTGTTTTTTAAATCCATAGCGGCGTCTAAATCATTTTTGACGCTAATTTCAAACTTATTGGGCGCGAGTTTTTCAATAAGTTTTGCGATTTCAGCCTTGTAAATCTGTCCGCCGACAACAATTTTCAGCATAATTTGCGCTCCTTTCAATAGATTTTTTGCTTTTGGATTATAGCAAACTCCTTTTTTGGGGCGGGCAGTGGAAAAATGCGTTTTAAGATATGAAAAAGCGGCGATAGCCAAACAAAGATGTATTCAAACAATTCCTATCAATTCAAAACATTATATCGGCAATTTGAATTACAAAATGAATTATAAAGCAGTTTGAATTGTCTTTTTGGTATTATTGCAGGCGTTGCCTATCCTAATCAAAGATTATTTTAGGGAGTTTGTATGAAGACAAAGCATATTTGGAAGATATTGTTGGGTTGCCTTTTTAGCGCGCTTCTTATCTATTTCACCTTGAAGCAAATAGATTTTAAAACCTCTATGGAATATGCCAAAAGCGCAAATTATACCGTCTTAATTGTCGCCGCTCTTATTTATGTATTGACATATGTCGCAAGGAGCGTCAGATTTTGTTTTCTCATTATGCCTATAAAGAAAACGCCGCTATTTAAGAATTTCCCCTATACTGTTTTAGGTTTTTTTATGAATAATCTAATACCTTTGCGGATTGGAGAATTTATAAGAGCAAAAGTTACGGGCGAGAGGCTCGGCATTTCAAGAAGCGCTTCCCTTGCGGCTATAGTTGTGGAGAGACTTCTTGATATAACTATTTTCATTTTGTTTTTCTTTGCAGTGATGTATTTTTTGCCTTTCCCTGACTTTATAGCCAAGTCCTTTTATCTATGCGCTTTTATTTTCGGAGGTCTTTTTATCGTCCTCTGGGGGCTCGCTATGCGCAAAGAAAAAACAATAAATTTGATTTGCAAAATTCCAATGCCTGCAAAAATTAAAAATTTGCTTTTGCAGACAGCCGATAAATTTATAAGCGGCTTAGACGTTTTGAAAAGCAAAAAGATTTTTGTTTGTTCTTTTGCTTTCTCAATAGCCGTTTGGATTATAGAAAGTTCATCTTTAATGATAGCCGCATCTGCTTGCGGTTTTAATATCTCTCTTGCGGGCGCCGCTTTCACAGTGATAATCATAGGCATAGGGGCAATAATACCAACCGCTCCCGGTTTTGTAGGCGCTTTTGAATTTATGGGAGTAGCGGCTCTTTCTGCTCTAGGAATAGATAAAGACCAAGCCTTTTCCTGTATTATTGTCTATCATTTTATACAACTGACGGTAATTGCAACCTTGGGTCTCTCGTCTATATTTCTAACAAGAATTTCCTTCAAAGATTTATTTAAGTTTGAATAAAAACATCTCGGACGGCGACATTTGCCAATAAAGATACGGATAAAAAATGAATTTTAATTCAGATTACTCTCTCGCTTTTTTTTGCGCTTTAATTCTTTCTGTAATTTTTACTCCCGTTTGCAGAGCGGCGGCGCTGAAATTAAATATATTAGACAGACCTATTACGGACATAAAAACTCATAAAGCCAGCGTCCCTTATTTCGGCGGAGCGGCAATAGCCGCATCTTCAATTCTGTCGCTGTGCTTAATTAGGCTGATTACAAATTTCCCCGACGGAACTCTGCGGACTTTGCGCGGGATAATTTACGGCTCTTTGATTATATTTTTGCTCGGTCTCATTGACGATATTAAATATAAAGGACTCGGCTATAAATCAAAACTTTTCATACAAGCGGCAGCCGCTTCAATAGCAGTTTTAGGCTTTGATATAAGAATCAATTTTATTCCGATTTATTGGCTGTCGGCGCTTATGAGCATATTTTGGATAGTAGGCATCACAAATGCTTTCAACATCATAGACATTATGGACGGTCTTTCAAGCGGCATAGCCTCAATAGCGGCAGCCGCTTTCTTTTTTATATCTCTGCCGACTGAAATGATTTATGTAAATTTCTGCGCCCTTGCATTATGCGGGGCTTTGATAGGCTTTATTCCCTATAACCTTTCAAAATCAAAAAAAATTTTTTTAGGAGATGCGGGCAGTTTATATGCGGGGTTTATTTTGTCTTGTCTTGCTATGGGGACATCTTATACAGCCATAGGCGATTTAGGGCTTTTTGCGCCGATTATAATCCTCGCTATTCCAATCTATGAAACTTTTCTTGTGAGTTTATTTAGAATCAGAAAAGGCAAATCGCCTTTGCTTGGCAGTAAAGACCATTACGCTTTAAGACTTGAAAAGATGGGCTGGTCAAGGAAAAGAATTTTAATTACTACATATTTTGTCTGTTGCTTTTTGGCTATAAGCGCTTTTTTATTTACAAAAATAGGTTCGGTTTTCTCAACTATTCTATTTGTCTTTATAATTGCAATTTCTTGGGCAGCCAGCATAAAACTTGCAGAGGTAAAAG
>JAIRQB010000183.1 GCA_031256695.1 Elusimicrobiota bacterium
ATATGCGTGTCCTCAGAGCGCGCCTATCATTGCGTCCGTATCGCCGCCTTAAGACATCATTCTCAGTTGTCTCAAATTCTAATGCGGGGGGGGGGGGCAAAGACGGCTGTTTGCGAGCCCAAACGGACAATTTATTTCACAAACAGCGTCAAAACTTAAGAAAGCATTTTGTATTGCCGTATCCTCTTGTTTATTTTGGCTTGCGCTTGGATATTATCAGCCGCTTGTAAATACTATTGCAGTAGTAATTTTTGGAAGACTTATGATAGATTGGTTGTCAGAGAGTAATTTAACGTCTGACTTAAATTGGAAAAACAAGATTATTCAAATTCTAAAAAGACATTTTTGGACTATTATGAGTTCTGCAATAGGCGGCTTTTTATATTATTGCGGACTTCTTTATTATAAGCATATGAATATGCTCAATACAGAAGGAAGATATAGAACTGATTCTATTCCCATTTGGGATATTCCGAGTTCTATTTTTCCGATACTTAAAGGTTCTTTAGTCAGAATGTTTTACGGAGTATATAGCCCAGATATTTCAACAAACAACTTTATATTTGCGCTTTTATTGTCTCTTCTTATTCTTTACATAATCATAAAAATTTTCGCCCGTCCCGAATGCATTTTGAAAAAAATTGTCAAAGCAGTTTTTGTCTTATTTTTGTTTGCCGCTGTTTTGCTTTGCTCTAATGCAGTGACCATTCTCACATTAAAGAGCCGCGGCGTAGGTTTTTCAGCCGGGAATGATTGGTTCGGCGCGCTTTATGTTAATGTTTTAATTATTGTTTTATTTTTAAGAGAAGTTAGAATAAAATTTCTGAAAAATATTATGGTAATTGTCTGTTGTTTTATCCTTTATACCGATGTCATTTTTAATTTGGAAGTTCAAAAGAGTTGGAAATTTAGATGGGATGCGGAAATGATGCAGATGAACAGATTGATATACAGCATACAAACGGCAGAAAACTTTGACAGAAAAAAGGTTTATAAATATTTTGATATAGGGCATTTTCCAAGCATTAATCCGTATTCTGCGCGCGAAGGCTATGTGACAGAAACCCCTATTGTATATGACGTATCCCCCTACTCAGTATATAGTTTTATGGGGTTATCCGACACATCTGATTATCCCAAGGCTTCATTTGACGATATTGTCAAATTAGAACAGGAACTTAAAAAGGCTCAAGTATGGCCGGCAAAAGGGTCTATCATAATCAAGGACGATATTTTATGCATTGTTTTTGAGCAAAAAAAATTGGATGAAATTTTGAAAAAGATAGAAGAGGAAAAAACTAAAAAATTAAAAACCGCAAGTTTAGAAAGTTAAAAAATCACAACTCTTAATTTGTGAGGAAGAATAAAAATGGCAGCCAAGACAATCCAAATTTTATCTCCGATTTTCTTTTTTACAGCGTTTTTGCTGTGCGGATTTCTCCGCGCAGATGCCGCTCCCGCTCAAAACATTTCTCATCCGCATAGGTATATAGTTTTTTTCGCTCAAAGCCCGCGAATTCCTCAAAATGTCATAAATAAAATTCTAAATTCAACTTATTTTTGTCTAAATATTCCATTGATGCCTAATGAAACTCTTTCAGACAATATAGGCGAATTGATAGCCTCCGGCAAAGCGGAAATATCGCTGTCTTTGCAGCCTGAACCGATATGGACAGCCGTCTATTCAATTTACGATAAAAACGCAGAGACTCAAGATATGCTCTCTTATTTCGTCAAATACAATGCAGAATCTTTAAAGAATAAATTTAAGACAGGGAAATTCGGATTGTATTTAAAGTCAGGAGCGCTAAATTCTGAAATGCCGGTTCCTTTAAGTCAAAACAAACTGTTATGGGTCAATGCTTCAAATTTAAAAAGCGGGCGGGGCATTTATAAAATCAACGGAATGCCCGTTTTTTCCGTATATGACGATATGCCCGCTTCCCAAAACGAATTTATGAAATGGCTTAGCGCTAAAAAAGAATCTGTAATTCCGGCGGTCTTGACAGAAAAACATTTAAACAGCCTTGATTTTATGTCTTATCTGATAGATTTATTTGACAAAAGCCAATATATAAAACCCGCTTCTCCGTTATATATAACAGACTCGGCTAAAAATTTAATGATAAATCCCGGCGCTTCTGTTTCTTTTAACGGCATTGATTTAAATCCATATATCAATGAAAAATTATACTCGGCTGTAGACGCTCTGAAAAAATATAGAAATATAGGCAAGTATTCAGAGGCTTCTTATAGAGGAGCGCAAAGCGAATTACTAATCCTTTTTGATTATCAACTTTTGAGCGCTGTAAAAGCGGGGCGGGAAGATGCCAAAAGAACTTTTGAAACAACATATGATAATTTATTTAGATATTTGGGTTTTGTGTCAATAAGCGAAAGCGAACTTGAAGCCTTGCGGAAAGAGGCTGACCCGTATTCAAAAAATACAAATCTTTATGCGCAAGACACTCCCATTACAGCCGATATTTCAGCGGTTTCAAATGGAATAAATATAGCCAGCGCCGACATTGTCAGGAATTTAACAGTGGTGTCGGAAGGAAATTCTGTCCGAATTTCAATACGTTTCGCAACAGACGGATGGGACAGCAATGTCTCCTTTGCAGATATTTATATAGATATGAACAGCATAGACGGATTAGGCTCAACTTCTATGCTTAAAGGCATTAAAGGATTTTTAGAGTCTGAAAACGGCTGGGAATATGCCGTCAGAATGTATGCGAACAGAGCGCTTTTATACAGAGATTCTCCCGATGGGCAAACCTTGCTTGCTGAATTTCCCGTAAGCAATGGAACAGTCAATATAAATAGATTTATCAAAGGAAATCCGCAAAATTGGGCTGTCCAAGTTATAGCGGTAAAGACAAACTCCAATATAAACGAGCCGATTGATTTTTTAGGAAAGAGCGGCAGACCCAAAAAAGACATACTTGCTAATCAGCCTTTTGAACTTCCTGCCATAAGACTTAAGAAAAAATAAAATTTTAATTTCCTTATAGTTTGCTTTCCGCATTGAATAGCGCTTGAAAAATTTTCCTTTGCAAATGAAAAGAGCGAAAGTTTTAACTTTCGCTCTTTTATATTCTGCCGCTATTTTCGCTATGACGGGCTGTTTTGCGCCTTCCATTGCAATACTTTCGGTTTTTATTTGTTTTTCAAAATCCATTTTTTGAATTCACAAAAAAAGTTTTCAAACGCTTTTCTTGTGTGTTCAGACAATTTTCCATCCGCTCCGATATTATCCTTCAAACTAAAATACATATCAGGATGATACATTACAAACATTCCAAGGAAAGACAGCAATGACCTCAATTGCATCTGGGCAGAAAGCGCCCCTAAAGGCGATATTGTTGCGCCTATTACCGCGGCAGGCTTGCCTATCCATTGCCCTCTGCCATATGGGCGGGAAGCCCAATCTACGGCATTTTTCAAGACGCCGGGGATATTTCTATTGTATTCAGGCGTGACAAACAAAACAGCGTCTGATTTTTCTATTGACATCTTAAGTTCCTTAACTGTTTGCGGGGGATTGTCTTCAATGTCTTGAGAAAAATAAGGCAACTTTGATATGTCAAAAACATTGAAAGTAAAATCAGAGTCAGCCGTATTTTTGGCAACTTCAAACAATCTCTTGCTTGCCGAGTTTTTTGAAATTCCGCCTATTAAAGTTAATAAATTCATTTTCTTTCTCCTTCAAATATATTGATAGCGCTGCGCGAACGCATAGCGCTGCGCAAACACATAGCGCTGCGCAAACACATAGCGCTGCGCAAACACATAGCGCTGCGCAAACACATAGCGCTGCGCAAACACATAGCGCTGCGCAAACACATAGCGCTG
>JAIRQB010000197.1 GCA_031256695.1 Elusimicrobiota bacterium
GCAATAATTGCTTTTTTGGCAATAATAGACTTTTTCAGCCGTTTATATTTTGCGTCGCATAAAATACTTTTGCCCTCCCATTTTTTATTTTATGCGGCGCAAATTTTATTTTTAGGGCGCTGAAATGAAAATAAAAGTATCGCAAGGACAGACTTTAATTGAATTTCTGCTTGTTTTTATAGTTCTTTTTGCCGTAAGCGCAGGGCTGTTTTCTCTATATAAATCAAGTTTGAAAAGCAGATATAACAATACCGTCTATATAAATGCTTCTCAAGCATCTGGCGGAGGCATTTATGTCAAATAAGGGATTTTTTCAGACAATCAATGCTGTTTCAAAAGGACAAGCGCTCGTAGAAGCCGCTCTTACTATTCCTACGATTACTCTTTTTTTATTCGCTATTTTTTATTTCGCTCATTTCTGCTTAACCTATCAGCAACTTATAGGAGCGGCAAGATATGGAACTGATTTGATAGCAAACACTTCTTTGAACGAAAAAGAAATAGAAAAAGACATCAGAAATTATTTATGCCATAAAAGCACTTTGGGGCGGACATTAAACCCCGACAATTTGAAAATTAAAGTTGACCTTAAAGAATTTAAAAAAATGAGCCTTGAATTTTCTGCCGCAGAAAAAATAGCGGGAGCGCTAAATCAATTTGCAGTCTTTGCGGGGAAAGCAATTATTTTTAATTCGCGCCTGCCCGGCATTATAAATATAGACAAAGCGGCGTCTTCTGTTGAAGTGATTTATTATTTTAAATATCCGTCAGTTTTAAAAATTGCAGGAAGAGATTCTTTTGAACTGAAAGTTAAAAATGAAATTTTAGCGGGGACAGGCATTCGCGAACGGTAGATAAAAAGCATTGGCGCTGATTGGAATGCATTGCAGTTTGATGTAAAAGGCGCAAAATGCAATAAAAATATAAAAACTCTGTTATTAAAATGAATGCTTCGCAAAAAACTTTGCGAAAGAATAAGAAGGATAAGGGGGAAATATGTTTAAGTTTATGCCTTTGAGAAATAGAAGCGGACAGGGAATGGTGGAGTATATTTTGATTGTAATTATCGTTGTGACTATTGTTTTTATCGCTTATAAAGCGATGGGCGGAGCGGTACAAAAACAATTTAAAGAAGCGCAAAAAAACATTGAGCAGGCGGCTGACTAATGATTACATAAGGGAAGTTAAGAGTTAAAAGTAATGTCATTGCGTCTTGCAACGCAATGACATTACTTTTAACTTTATACCGTTTTAATGAAGGAGAATTGCTATGAAGAAATTATTTCTATTATCCATTTTATTTGCCGCTCTTGCGGCAATATCCGCCTACGCCTATCTATCGGGCATAAAAAAAGAATATAGCAGTATGAGCGGGGCAGTCAGCGTAGTAATAGCCAATCAAACTATAGCGCAAGGCTCTTTGATAAAAAAAGAAAATCTCTCTCAAATAGAAGTCCCTAAAAAATACAAACAGCCTAAATCTTTTAATGCAATAGCCGAACTTTTGTCAAAAGACGGCAAGTCCTCTTTTATAGCCTTAAGCCCGATAGAAGAAGGCGAGCAAATTTTACCAGCAAAAGTTGCAGACAGCGGCAAAGATACGGGCATAATTCACATAATCCCAGACGGATATAAGGCTTTGGTTTTAAATTTTGACAAAGAAAATATAAATATTTTAAAGCCGGGCAATAGAATAGACATTTTTTCAGTTCTGGAATATGAAGATGAAAATAAAAAATTCCAAGTATGTATTTTTACCGCCGCTCAAAATATACTTATTCTATCCGTAGGCGATAATTTGCTGGGGAGTTTTGCGCGCAGAAAAACTCAAGAAGGCGAAGACAAAAACGGACTTATTACTGCCGCTGTCACTTCAGAAGAGGCTCAAAAGATTTTGCTTGCGGGAGAAAAAGGCGTTTTAAAATTCACAATACGCCCGATAGGGGATAGCGGCGATATAAAAGTAAAACCTTTGAAAATGTCTGATTTAAGCGGGGATATAGCGAGGGCAGTAAATATCAATTCTCAAAGGGAAAGCAATATAAGCGGCGCTGAACTTTTAGAGATTGCGGCAAAATATGGTGGAAGTTTTAAACGCTGAAACTAAAAAACAAAACAATAAAGCCTAAAATTATTCTATACCAGCCGAAAAATTTAAAACTATGCTTTGATATAAAACTTAAAAGAAAATTGACGGCAAAAATTGAAACTATAAAAGCAGTCAGCATTCCGATGATAAGCGTTATAAATTCATTTAGAGTAAAAGCAAAACCAAATTCAAATAATTTCAAAGCGCTAGCTCCCGCCATTACAGGAATAGCGAGGAAAAAAGAATACTCAGCGGCGGCTTTCCGCGATACTCCAAGCAAAAGAGCGCCTATTATTGTAGCGCCTGAGCGGGAAGTCCCCGGGAAGACAGCCGCTATAACTTGAAAGAGCCCTATAATAAAAGCGGCGCGGAAAGATATTTCTACCGCATCTGATATTTCAAACTTTTTATCTTTGAGATGATTTTCTATGAGTATAAAAATAATGCCTACTGAAATGAGCATAATTGAAACGGTTTTAGAATTATAAAAAAGAGCATTGAGTTGTTCATCCCACAGAAGCCCTATAAAAGCCGCAGGCAGACAAGAGAGAATTATTTTAAGCCACAATAAGACAATTTCTTTTTTGATTTTTATGCCATTGTCAAAAGAAATGGGAAGCAGTTTTCCGAAATAAAGCAAAATTACAGCCAAAATAGCGCCGAATTGAATTACCACTAAAAACATATCCCAAAAAGCGGCAGAGTATTTAAACTTTATGAACTCTTGAGCCAAAATCAGATGCCCTGTGCTGCTAATCGGCAGCCATTCAGTAATGCCTTCAATAAATCCTAATGCTATTGTTTTTAAAATTTCCATTTTGTTGTCTCCTTATCAATCAAACGGCGTATTAGTATTAGTAAAAAACCTTCTATTTCATAATCATAACTCTTAACTTGCCGAACTATTTTTTTGAAAACGTTTTCTTAAAAATTATTGCGAAATGATATATAAAAGTTGACTTTTTTCCAAAACAGTATTACTATTTTGAAAACGTTTTCTTAAAAACTCCCGCAAAAACAACCGATATAATTTGAGGCAAAATGCCGAAAAAGAAAGACCATATCACTATCAAAGAAGTGGCTCAAAAGTCCGGCGTGTCAATTAGCACAGTGTCGCGGGCGCTATCAGGCGGCGCAAATGTGTCAGAAGATATAAAGCGGCGCGTTATGAATGCGGCAAGCGATTTAAAATACGAGCCCAATATGGCGGCTCAGATGTTAAAAGGCGCTCCTCTAAAAGCGCTTGGTCTTATAATGCCTAATGTCAGCGCCGTAATGTTTCCCTCAATAGTAAAAGGCATAGAAGACGAGGCTTTCCCAAACGGCTACTCTTTATTTATATGCAATACCGATGAAAGACGCGATATTGAAGAACAATATATAGACAGTTTCACCCGCCGCTCCATAGACGGCATAATTTTTATGACCGCTCACATAAACAATACTCGCATAGTTGACTTGCACAAAAAAGGTTTTCCCGTAATAGCGCTAAACAGACATATTCCCAAAGTCACAGACGCCGTAGTAATGGACAATTACTGGGGCGGCTATAAAAATGCAGATTATTTAATAAGCAAGGGAATAAGAAAAATAGCCTATTTAGACGGCTGGAATTATTTAGAATTGTATAGGCAGAGGATAAAGGCTGTCCGCAAAAGACTCTCAGAGAGCGGTTTCGAAATACCTGAAAAAATGTATTTTAAAAATTTAGACGCATTAGACGACGGCTATGCCGCTACAAAAGAATTGTTTGAAAGCGGACAAAGACCTGAGGCAATAATTGCAGCAAGCGACTTAAAGGCTATAGGCGCTATTAAAGCGCTCAATGAATTAAAAATGCAAATCCCCAAAGATATATCAATAATTTCTTTTGACAATATAGATATATCGCAGTGGATAAATCCTGCGCTTACAACTATGGCTCAGCCCTTTTATAAAATGGGAAGGCAATCTTGCAGAAGGCTTTTAGAAAGAATAGCCTCAAAAACTCCTCTTAAAGAAACTACTTTTGCAATTAAAGGCGATTTGATTATAAGAGACTCCGTTATTTAAAAATTAAAAATAAAGATATTCTAAAAATCCGCCTTGCAGGCGGGTATTTGCCGTTTTAAAGCGGCAGTTTTATAAAAAACAAAATGGAGGGAAAAATGAAAAAGATTTTAGCGTTGTCTCTGTTTCTGGCTATCGCTGTCTTTGCCGTTTCTTGCGGCTCAAAAAAAGATGCGGGCGATGAAATTATCATCGGCTCTCTGCAAGACATCACAGGACCTACTTCAAGTTTAGGGAAAATGGTTCACGAGGGCGCTCTGTTGGCTATTGAAGAAATAAACGCCAAAGGCGGCATATCCGGCAAAAAAATTAAACTTGTAAGTTATGACACAAAAGGCGATGTCAATGAAGCCATAAATGCTTTCACAAGAGCCGTTACTACGGGCAAAGCGAGCGCCATAATAGGACCGCCCGTTGCAAATATCGCTATGGCTATAGCGCCTATTTCTGAAAGATACGATGTCCCCGTTTTAGGTCTTGCCATAGACCCCAAATGTCACATCAAAGAAGACGGCAGTCCTTATAAAAATATGTTTGGGATGCAGCCGAATGCTTTGCAGCAAGGGCGCATTATGGCAAGTTATGCTATGAAAAACGGCTTTAAGCGCTACGGCATAATTTACAATGAAGCGAATGCATATGCTACGTCGTTGCTTCCTTCTTTTATTGAGACTATCAATAAAGGCTCGGGCAAAATTTTGGCTCAAGTTCCTTATAATCCAAACGATAGAGATTTCAAAACTCTTTTAAACAAAATCATAAGCCAAAATGTAGATGCAATTTATGCGCCGGGCTATACTCAAGATTTAATTTTAATAGCGCAGCAAGCGCGCGCCATAGGCTTTAAAGGCGCTTTGATTTTCGGGCTTGACGCCTGCCCGCCTTTCAATACCCTTATGGGAGAACCTTGCGACAATATCTACTATATAAATAACGTAGACGACACAGAGCCTCAACTGCAGGCTATGATTAAAAGCGTAAAAGAAAAGAAAAACATTGACGTCACAAATAAATTCTTTTTAGGCTATGACACGGCAAATATCATAGCCCAACTCATTTCTGAAAACGGAACAGACCCTAAGGCTTTATCTGCCGCAGTTGAAAAAGTGACAAATTATAAAGGCTTGACGGGAATTATTACCATAGACCCCAAAACTCATATGCCT
>JAIRQB010000114.1 GCA_031256695.1 Elusimicrobiota bacterium
CCAAATTACTCAAGAGTTGTTTGGCAGCGTTTTACGCTGCCAAATTACTCAATTAACTTTTCACTTTTAACTTTTCACTTTTAACTCTTTGGTTTCGGCGTTTTATTGAACCCCGAAAATCATATTAGGTATCCATAAAACCAAATCAGGCAGGAAAACAAGAATCGCAAGTTCAAGCAAGACTGCCGCTAAAAAAGGCAGACTTTCTTTTGTGTATTGTTCAGGCGGACAATCTAAAATGCCGCAAACTGTGTATAGAGCAGAGCCTATCGGCGGGGTCATCACTCCAAGGGTTACAATGGTAGCCATCAAAACTCCAAAATGCACAGGGTCCATTCCAACGCTTGTCACCATAGGCAAGAATATCGGCGTAAGAAGCAAGAAATTTACATTGCTGTCAACAAACATCCCTGAAACAAAGAGAAAAGCCAGCATTATAAGAGCAAGTATTTGCGGATTGTCAGAAATGCCGAAAATGAAATTGCTAAGAGTAATAGGCAATTCCACCCAAGTAATTGCATAACTAAAAGGACCAGAAAAAGCAATTATCAGCATAATAGCGCCGTTGTCTTTGAAAGAAGTTTTGAGCGCTCTTAAAAATTTCTGCCAAGTGAGTTCTTTATAGATAAATTTGCCGACTATTATCGCATAGACTACGGCAAAAGCGCCTGATTCAGAAGGGGTGAAAATGCCCATTCTGATGCCTACTATTAAAAGAATAGGGAAAAGCAAAGCCCAAATAGTCTCTTTGAGGTTTAACAAAATTTCTTTGAATGTCACAGACGGCATTTCTTTTCTGGGCGGGTCATATTTTTTTATGCGGGACGTAATAGTCACCGCCGCCATTAAAAAAGTCATCATCAAAATACCCGGTATAATGCCTGCGGCAAAAAGACGTCCTATTGAAACCTCGCCTATAAAGCCGAAAATTATAAGCCCTAAACTGGGCGGTATAGTGGCTGTAATTAAAGCAGATATGCAATTTACAGAGCAGATATAGCCTTTTGAATATCCGATTTTCATCATCTCTGGTCCTAATATGCGCGTTTCCATAGCGGCATCTGCCGTAGCCGAGCCTGAAACGCCGCCCATCATTGTGCTCATTACAACGCTGATTTGCGCCGTTCCTCCATACATTTTGCGCGTAATCAAACGGGACAAACTCAAAAGCCTGTCCGTAATGCCTGATTCATTCATCAAATTGCCCGCAAAGATAAAGAAAGGGACAGCCAAAAAAGCAAAAGATTGGCTTTGCTCTATAATTCTATTGACTACTATAGTAAGGGGCAGAGAATCTGTTGTAAAAAAATAAACTATGCCTGAGGCGCCTATTACAAAGGCTATAGGAACGCCCGCTATAAGAAAAATAACAAAAGCAGTAAGCAATAAAGACATAATGGGGCTCCTTTAATTGTTTAGGCGCAAATTAGCAAAGCGCTGTTTTATTTTTAAAATTGCCGATATGCTCATAGAAAAAGACATTACGGGCAAACTTAAGACAGCCCAAGAGAAAGATATGGGCAGAGAATTATATTGACGGGACCAATCTGTTGTAACAAGAATAGAGCCGAATATTAAAAGAAAAATCAGCAAAGCGAGAATTAAAAATAAGACGGCAATTTCAACGATTGCTTTTGTTTTAGACGGCAAACTTCTTGTAAAAAGGTCTATGCCTACAAGTTGTCCTGAACGGAAAGCGCAATCTGCGCCCAAAAAAGACGACCAAGCGAGCAAAAGCAAAGCGACATCTATATTCCACGAAAGAGACATACTCATACCTCTTAAAATAGCGGATAAAAAAATTAAAGACACTAAAGAGATAAAGCCTATTCCGCAGATAATTTCTTCTATGCGGCAAAAAGTTTCATAAAATTTTTTCACAATTCGTCCCCCCTTTTATAAATAAAAAAAGCGGAAAGCCTAAAAAGGCTTTCCGCTTTTTTTGCGGTTTATTTTGCGCTTAATTCTTTAAGTAGTCTGTTTTTTATAGCGTCTGAAAAACCCATCTCTTTATAATAAGGCTGAACCGCCGCCTCAAATTTTGAAGTGTCAACTGTTGAGACAATCAAGCCCGCTTTTTTCATAGCGTCAAGATTTGCCTGCTCTGTGGCTGCAACTTTGGGCTGCCATTCAGTCCCTACGTCGCGGAAAGTTTTGATAAATAAATCTTGAGCCTCTTTGGGCATACTGTTAAAGAATTTTGCCCCAGTCACTATGCTGCTTGTAAGCATATAGTGAGAGGTCATCGCTTGATATTTTAAAACTTCATAAAAACGGGCGCCGTAACTTGCGGGAATTTGCATTTCTGCGCCGTCAATGGCTTTTGTTTGAACTGCGGAAAAAATTTCAGTCATAGGCAGGGACATATTGGCATAGCCGAGCGCTTTAGCAAGAGTTACTCCTATAGTATTGCCGAAACCGCGTATGCGCAAGCCTTTTAAATCGGCAACTTTTGTCACTTGTTTATTAGTTATGAAATGGCGCATTCCGTTATACCAGTTATTTGTGACAAGTTTTAAACCATTCTTTTCAAAAGCCGCTTCCCATTCTTTGTATAGAGGAGTCTGTATAAGTTTGTCTAAAACTCTGTAATCTTTTAACACATATGGAGCCATTAAAATCCCATAGTCTAAAACCTTTTGATTGGTGGCTATTCTGCCGGGGTCAGAAGGCACTACTATAGGAGCGCCCTGCAAAGCCTGAGTTACAAGACCGTCTGTGTCATTGCTTAAAGAGCCTGCCGTAAACACTTTGACATCAAAAAGACCTGAAGCGTTTAGCCTTTTAGCGACTTCGTGCAAGGCTTGGCTTTGAGGGGTTGTGTCGGCTTCAGTGCCTGCAAATCTAACCTGAATCTTTTTCGGCGCTGCGATTGCTGATAAAACTAAAGCAAAAGCGAAAACTGCGGTAAGGACTGCTGAGATGATTTTTTTCATCAGATTTCTCCTTTTTTTATTTTCCCTATTTGACAGGGATTTTTAGCGTAGATTTTGAAGGTAAGAATGAGAGTTGTTGAAAGCGCGCGGATTATATCAATTCTGTGTGATTGGATTAACTAAAAAATGCGAAAGAGCGTATAGAAAAAGGCTGAGAATTTTGCTTTAAAAGCGCTTCTTCCCTATTTTTCGCTTAAAATTTTCTTTATTTTGAGCGGCAGTATCCAAGAAACAGTCAAAAGCATAGAAAGAGCAAGCCCTATAACAATGCCGTTTATGCCCCAAAGTTTTGAAAAATAATACTGAAAAGCGGCGTTTAAAATAAGCATAACCGGCAAGACAATCCACAATAGCCTAACGGCATTTATGCTCGTCAAAAATGAACCGCAAGCCATATAGATAATTCTTATAAACATACAGACGACAATCAGCGCTAAAAATAGAAAAGACTTGTCAATGCCGTCTATATTGGGCGCAAGAATTGAAACGATTAAATCTCTAAAAATAAAAGTTCCTATCCCGCAGGCAGACATCAAAGCAAAACCGTAAAGGACATATTTTTTAAGCCTTCTCTTTATTTCAGAAAATTCCTTTTTTACAAATTGTTCGGCAATAATAGGATATATAGCGCCTAATAAAGCGGAATACATAAAAACGGCGCTTGAAAATATGCGCAT
Organism: Elusimicrobiota bacterium; assembly: GCA_031256695.1. GTDB lineage: Bacteria > Elusimicrobiota > Endomicrobiia > Endomicrobiales > Endomicrobiaceae > JAIRQB01. The sequence goes on from JAIRQB010000114.1 coordinate 3,614, forward strand.
AAAGATATTGTATGAGATTATCTCATTAGGCGGCGCAGTCCTTGACATTATCAAATAGTCAATCATTCCATATGCCGCGCCCATACAAGCAATCCCGTGCAATTTTAACCCCCTTATAAAAACCTCTTTAACAGCCGTCATATCAAAGAGAAAAATTTTTCTAAAAAAACTTTTAAAAATCTTTATAAATGGAGGAATAGGAAGCAGCGCTTGCGGCAATAGAAAGATAATCAGAGCCGAAGAGATGCTGTTGTATAAATGATAACGGTTAAAAATAACTATCAGAAGCATTGATATAGAAGATGAAACGGCGGGCAGGATATTGGGCAAATATCCTTTGTGCAGAGAAAAATAAATTGAATAGACGATAGAGGAAAAAGCGTAGACTAAACTCATAATGCCTACCGCCAAAACAATAGGCATCTGCCTTATTTCAGCGATATTTGAAAATTTAGCGAATAATTTTGCTTGAACTGAATTTGACAAGAGAAATGTAAAAACAAGGCAAATTAAGAAAAGAAAAAAGCAGATTTGTAAAGACGCCAAAAGATATTTGTCAAAAGATTTGTTTTGCGCCCTGCATTGAGAAATAAAATTTTGAACAGACTGCCCCATAGAAAACTGCGCAAAAGTAAACCAGCCGAATAGAGAATAAGCGATGATATAGACGGCGTATCTTTCTTCTCCTAAATAAAATAAAAGAGTCCTTATGCTGACAATTTGCACTAAAGACACTATGATTTTTCCAATCCAGCCGCTTGCGGCTGTAAGCCAATGTCTTGGGATTTTTTTTAGGAAAGTTTTTATTTTTTGCAAGGAAATATGCCTTATAGTTAAAGTAAGAAACGTTCAAAAGAGGAATTTTTATCTATTTTGACAGCCGAATCAGAATTGTCTTGCAAGATAGAAGCGTCCGAGCCTGTTATATAACGTCTAAACGGCGCAGTTTTGGGTTTTATATATTTTTCTATAACTATTATGGAATCATAAAAAGAAATAGAGGCTATTTGAGGATTATATTTTTCAAACATTTTCTTTTGCTTTCCGTTTAATTGATTAGGATGCATATAATATAAATGTATAGCGTCTATGATTTGTTTGAAGTATTCAATAGTTGAGCCTTTTCTTTTTAAGCCGCCGCCGGCATTTTTCCAATAAGATGTATGGGCGTCTTCAACAATATAGAGACCGCCGAAATTTAATTTTTCAAAGAGATATTCAAAAGAAATAATAGTATTGCTGCAAATATGAGAAGCGTCGTCTATGATTATGTCAAAATTAGAAGCGCTGAAATTTGAATCTAAAAACTCTCTTTCCGCATTGTCGCCGATTACAATTTCAATATTGGGATTATCAAATTTTAAATTGCCGCATTTCTCATTTATATCAATGCCTATTATTTTGCTGCCTTTCGGCATAAAATCAATTAGGACTTCCAAAAAACCGCCGTTGCAAACGCCCATTTCCATAATGCTTAAAGGTTCATTTCTGATAATAAAAGGAGACAAAATACGGTCATAAATTTGCAAATACTGCTCCCACTTATCGCTGACTTTTCCTAAATGCCGCATAAAAGTTTTATATATCGGCAAGGACAACAACTCTTTGTCTCTATCCCGCATTTCAGCGACAGAAAAAGGCTGATTGTTCCGCATTCTTTTTGTATCGGGCAAGGGGAAAATAATGAAATTTAAGAAATTTATAACTTTCTTTTTTGAAATGCGTTTTTGCCCTGTAATTATGCTTTTTAAAGCATTGAGAATAACTTTCCATTTAGGCATTATTTCTCTCTGTTAATTTAATATCTGTCTTTACAATCCTTCTTTTTTTAAGCGTCCGCCTATATAAAAAAGCGGCGCTTTTATATATAAAAGATGGCGTAAGAATAGCGGGCAACACAAGAAAATACAAAAAGAAATTACCTCTGTATCCTTTAAAAAGGTCAATAAAGAGTTCTTTATACATTTTAAGATTCATCTGAAAAATCCCTGTTTTTGCGCCGCGGATAAGTCCTTTTTCTACATTAAACATCAGTTGATTTGCCATCCATCTTGCTTCTTTAGAACCTTTGCCGAATACGCATTCAGGAATCTCTTTCATAATCTTTATATCGCACAATATTCTTTTTCTTAACCCCCCCCACGCTATCATCGTATCTAAAATAATATCTCCTCTTATCATACATATAGGACTTGTTAAATACTTTAACTTTGCCCCATTTTTAATCATAGAAGACATCACATATACTTGTATAAATAATGCGCCTATAAAACGCCGTCCTTTCCAACTGTCTGTTTCATTGTCAGCAGACCAATCAATTTGCGCATATAAAGTCCATACACTTTTTTTAATAACGTTATCCGATGCATTTCCTAAAAAGAAAATGCCTCTTGTATCGCCGTTTTCAAAAACAAAATCTTTTTTAGGATATTTTATGTTTATGCTTGTATTTTCTTTAAAGACAATGTCATTAAAACCGCTAAATATAAGATGCGAACTTACAAAAATATCAATACTCGGATTTTC
>JAIRQB010000008.1 GCA_031256695.1 Elusimicrobiota bacterium
ACAATAAAAGCGGCTTTTGAAATTATCAACAAAATTTTTGCGTATTTTGAGTTGTATAACTATGTAATCGTTCTCTCTGCCGTCTTATTTATAGTTTTAAAAATAGCGGTTATAAAAAAGCAAAAAATTAATTTTATGTTTTTGCCTCTATTTTCGGCGCTAACGTTTGGAATAGGATATGTTATCGCTGATATTCTGATAATAAATACAGAGCGCTTTAGATTAGCGTCTGGTATGATAAGAGAGGATTTTTATTTTAGCGTCGGCTTAATCATTTTTCTTTTGTCTGCCGAATTTATGCAAAGGCAAATAGGCGGTTTTAGACAATGGTTGCAAAGACAAAAACTGCCTGTCAGGTGGGCTTTCTATTATGCGGCGGCGCTGACAATAATAATGTTTGGCATATACGGCGGTTTGACTCAAGCGTCTTTTATTTATTTTCAATTCTAAATCAATTCTGATTTGACGGCTTTAAAACGCTGTTTTATCAATTTAAATTAAGGCGGGCGGAAATGTTTGACGGTAAAAATAAAAAAAATTTTCTAAGAGCAATAGTTTGTTCTGCGCTTTTTATTTTAATTCTTTTATCTTGCGAAAAGATTTTATTTGTAGACGGTTCGTGCTGGGGAGTGTGGAAAAATGTTTCAGAGAATAAGAATGTAGAAATCTTATTTTTAGGGACATCTCAAAGTTATACTTCTGTTGATAATGCCGTTTTGAGCGAAATGTTTAATAAAAACATCTCAGTTTTGGGCGTTCCTGGGACAAGAATGCCGCTTATTTATGAAGCGCTAAAAATTGTTTTAAAGTATCAAAAACCTAAAATCGTAATAATAGATGCGCTGTCTTTATTTTCAAATTTCAACGAGATAGACAATAAAGCATTAGGACATACTTTAGAAATGTATGACGGCATTCCTAACTACTTTTATAAAGGCTCGGCTTTTGCCGCTTTGGTCTCTCCTGCTCATATTCCGCTTGGATTATTCCAACTTTTTAGACAAAATTATATGTGGCGCAGATGGAATGAAATAGGGAAAACCAAGAAAAAATACGACCGCTTTAATGGACATCGCAGCGTCTACGGCAATCATTTATGGAGAAAACTATATAAAACTGACAAGAGTTTAGAAGAGATGATTAAATCTGCGCCCGATAGAAATGAAGACTATTTTGAGACAAATTTTAAAGTTTTTGTTGAAGCAGCGGAACTTTGCAAACAAAACGGCATTGAAGTTTGGGTTTTTAAAATACCTGATATGTGGGGAAACGGCGCGGAGCAAGAAAAAGTAATAGAAAAAGTTTCACATCTAAACTATGTCAAATATATAGACAATTTCTACGGCATTGAAAAAATAAGAACTTTGAAATTAACTATCCAAGATTATGGAGATGCGGGGCATTTAAACCGAAGCGGCGTTATGAAACTTACAAACTATTATGCCGAACTCATACAAAAAAGAACGGGTTGGACTATAAAAAACGGCATTTTCGCATATAATGGCGAGAGCATAGAGCAAATCGGCAAAAACATTTACCGCTATACTATGGAAAATATGCAAAAAGGGGTTTTGTATAAATTTGTTTTGCTTGATGGAAAGAATAAAGTTTTAAAAACGCAAGATTTTTCAGAACAAAATTATTTTGATTGCGAAGTAAATATACTTGAAAAGCCTCAATATAATGTCAAAGCAATAATGTTGCCGACGGATATTAAAAGCATTGACCATAAAACAATAAAAGAAGAGGCTTTAGAATTATCTTTTATGAAATACTGATAAAGCAAGGCTTTAACAAATAAAAAAGTTCTGCAAGTCAAATAATAAATTGCAGAACTTTTTTTATTTGTTTTTTTTGTTATTGCGAAAAGGCTTTAGAATTTAAGCGTTTTTCGCTTCTCTTGTTTTCTTTCTTTTTTGATAGTCGGCTTGTATTGCTTGTTTCCAATGTTTTGGCGCAATGCCGTTTGAGCGGATTTCCGACGCAAGATAAGAGACGCCGTCATAACCGAGTTCTATGCCTTTTTCGTCTGCGAGATAGTCTTGCGCAAAATCTTTTGATATGCCGAGATTGCCAGCCGTTTCAACAGCGTCAATGTTTGCTCCTAAAAATACAAATTCCCATCCGCATTCTGATTTTTTGCGTTCAATTAGCGCTTTAATATCGCTTGATGAAAATTTGCGGCTTGAATTTTCTTCTCCGTCTGTGATAATTACAAACATCACTTTTTCTGCGCGGTAATTTTCATCAGTATTGCGCTGCGCTTTGTCAATTTTGCCTATTGTCTTTCCGATAGCGTCTAATAAAGCCGTTGAGCCTCTGACAAAATATTCTTTTTTTGTTATCGGAGAGACTGCTTTTACATCAATGCGGTCGTGGAGCAATTCATAATCATTATCAAAAAGCGCTGTTGTAATACGGCATTCTCCAACTACGGTTTTTTGCTTTTCAAGCAATGAATTAAAGCCTCCGATAGTGTCCGCTTCCAAGCCTCCCATAGAGCCGCTCCTGTCTAAAATAAAAACCAATTCTGCAAGTCCCTTTTTCATTTTCTTGCCTCCTCAAAATTTTTAACTGCGCGCAGAATTTACATTTTGAGGAAGCGTTAGAGGTCGTTTTAAAAGCGACAATGCTTAAAGCAGCGTAGAGGCGCAATGTAAATTTACTTGCTGTCAGCGCCTAAAAGAGGCTGGTCGTATTTAAATAAAATTTCGTTAATCTCAAAAATATCGTATTTCTTATTGACTATAAAATACTCAACAATTACATCAAACTTTTGGCTATGAGATAGGGCAAAACCCGCGCATTTTAAGAGAGTATTTGTTTCAGCGAGATTTAATTCCATAGCGATGGCAAGAGCTAAAGCCGTGCGCTTGCTCGGCATATAATTTTTGACATTCCTGATTTTAGAAAACAGCCTTCTGTCCATATTGGCGCGTTTATAGACTTCAGATTCAGCCCAGCCTTTTTTTGCAATCATTTTTAACAGTATGGCTGAAAAAGGCTCGTCTAAATTTTCAATTAAATTCTCAACTCCCGCCGATAAGACTGTTGCCGCTATTGCATCCGCATCTAAAAATTCAAAAGGTTTATTCTTATATATTTCTTTGTCTGGTATTTCTTTTTCATGGTTTTCAAAAAATTTTCTTTTAATGTTCTGCCTTTTTCTTTTACCTGCTCCCCTGTCTTCCCCGCTATATTGATTAAGCGATTTTGATTCAATATCAAGCGCCCCGCGTTTTCCCGCAATGCGCGCTTTGACATAATGAGCGTCAATATAATTGCTGACTTCTCCAAGCAGATTTTTGCTTATTTCAAAAGCATTTTTGTCAAAAACAACAAGAAAAATATCCAAATCATAGTTATTAAGAAAATTGCGTATAGCAGAAGTTGCTATTTGCAATGCCTTGTCTTTTGGATAGCCGTAAATTCCGCTTGAAATCAAAGGAAAAGCAATACTGCGGCATTTGTATTGCAAAGCAAGATTTAGAGAATTCATATAGGCTGAATTGAGATATGCCTCGCTTTGCTCTGCTTTTTCTGCATTATAGACGGGACCTGCCGCGTGGATAATATATTTTGCCGCAAGTTTAAAACCAGAAGTAATTGTCGCTTCGCCCGTTTTAATCGGCGCAATTTTATCGCAAGCGTTTTGTAATTCTTGCGCTCCCGCCGCTTCAAAAACCGCTCCGCAAACGCCGCCGCCCTTCTGTAATTGCGTATTTGCGGCATTGACTATGGCATCAACCTTCATCTTTACAATATCTTGTCTAACAATAGTAAACGGCATAAAAACCTCCTTTTGACAGATTTATTTCTCAAAAGAAAAAACGTCACTTGGCGAGATTTTACGGTATTTGACGGGAATTGCGCGTCTTTTTCTTAAAAATAGAAACTATACAATGTTTTTATTCCATTGATTATATGTCATTGTGATTGCCTTAAAAATTTTCAGCAGTCGGCAGCAAGAAATAAGGTTGGCAGTCGGCAACAAGAATTAAATTCGGCAAATGAGATTAGACTCGGTGTCATTTGCATCTTGCGCAAACGCATAGCGCTGCGCAAACGCATAGCGCTGCCGCAGTCCCTGTTTGCCTTTGCCATTAACTGAAACGTCGGCAACTCCCCCGTGTGTCACTCCCGAGTTGCAAAATAGTATGCAAGGCAACTGGAGTTGCTATCTGTAATTAGGGGCAACTCAAGAAGGCGGGAGTCCATTTTCACTAAAACATCGGCAAGCC
>JAIRQB010000059.1 GCA_031256695.1 Elusimicrobiota bacterium
CGGTGTCATTGCGGCGGAAGCCGCAATCCATTTTCGCTGTAAAGACAAATGAAAGGCTTTAAGTGAACAGGGATTTCCGCGAAGGCGGAGTTGCAAGACTGGTATGTAAGGTAACTCAAGAATTCATTTGTAAATTGAGAATTGAGGATTGAAGGCAAAAAGACAGAAAGCAGTTTGCGTAAATTGTCAGCGTTTTTGCGCCGGCGTTTTATGCTTAAGAAAAAGGAGCAAAACCGAAGCGCATTGTCTGCAGGGTTTTGCAAAACATTAAACTCAAAAGCGTCCGCCCCTTGGGCGGTAAAACGCTTTTGAAAGAAGAGACAAACAGTAAATAATCAAAGGGGGTTTTTATGAATCCATTGTTAAAAGATGAAGTGTTTGAAAGAAATTCGCAAAGCGACGGACTTTCTTTTTCCCGCGCCGAAGTTATGACTATTTCAGGCGTTATAAACAAAAGCGTTATTTTACTCGCTATTCTTGCAATCAGCGCTTTTTATTCTTGGAATAATCCGCAATTTGCTCAAGTTGCGGTATTTCCCGCTCTTATAGCGGGTTTTATTTTGGCTATGATTTGCTCTTTTAAGCCTAAAAGTTCTGCGGTATGCTCGCCTATTTATGCTGTTTGCGAAGGCATCGTTTTAGGCTTTATATCTCTTTACTTCAACAAGTCATATCCCGGCATAGTGATAAATGCAGTCTTTTTAACCATAGCGGTTTTATTCTGTATGCTTGCGGCGTATAGGGCGGGTCTTTTGAGAGCAACGCCGAGATTTAGAAAAGTTTTAATACTTTCAATGCTTGGAATTTTAGTTTTCTATCTCGTCAATATGGTTATGTCATTTTTCGGCTCATCGCTTGGATATTTTTCAAGCAATAGCGAAGGCGCTTTTATTATAAATTTAATAATAGTTGCCGTAGCCGCTCTGAATTTTATCATAGACTTTGATATGGTAGAGCAGGGCGCGGCGCAAGGAGCGCCTAAATTTATGGAATGGTATTGCTCTTTTGCTCTGCTTGTGACTTTAGTGTGGCTCTATCTTGAGATTTTAAGACTCTTGGCAAGAAGAAGATAATGCTTAATAAAACTTCTTTTTTTAGAGCCGTTACTGACGCTATGACCTTGCCTAAAAGTTCTTTTGAAGTTATTTTTGCAGGACGCTCAAATGTAGGCAAAAGCGCCGTAATAAATAGTTTATGCGGACAAAAAAATTTAGCAAGGACATCTAAGACGCCGGGCAGAACCAGAAGCGTAAATGTCTATAGCGTTGAAATGGGAAAATGGCTTATTGACCTGCCCGGATACGGTTTTGCCCGCGTAAATCCGATGGAAAAAGCGCTTTGGCAAGAGATGGCTCATAAGTGCATTGTAATCAGACAAACAAAAAAAACAGTTTTTGTAGTTATTGACGGCTTTATAGGACCTACAGAATTGGATTTTGATATGTTTGATTATCTTAAAAGTTATGGAATAGACTTTAAGGCAATTCTTAATAAATGCGACAAAATACCTAAAAGCGCAAATGTAAAAGACGAAGAAGTTTATGGAGAGGCTCAAAAAAAAGCGGCATTTGACCTGAAAATAGATGCTGAAAAAATTTTCGCTTTAAGCGCAAGAAAACAGATTGGAATAGAGAATTTAAGAAAGACGGTAGAAAAACTTTTGCATTCGGTTTGAGCGCCTTGCGGCTTTTATTTTGAAATATAACCTTTTGGTATACGGCAATTCGTAAAAACAAAAGAATACAGAATGCGACGCCTGTTTTTTTAATCAATTAAGACTTGATAAAAGTTAAGATTTAAGAAATTTGGAACAGAATGGGATAAAAAAAGCGGATTTTGGAATTTTCTCCAAAATCCGCTTTTTTCTCTTTCTTGTTTTGCTGCGGCGTCTAATTGATGTCTTTTATCAATTCTTTCAACTCTTTGATTTCAGCCTCGGATAAAGTGACGCCTTTGCCCATCTTTGCTCCATCGGGCGACCAATCCCTTATATCGTATTTTGGGGCTCGGTCATTCCACTTGATAAAATTCAATTCCTTTTTCCATCCTTTGTCTGATTGAGACAAGACGCCGATTTTTCTTACAACTTCATACTTAATTGATTCTTGCATATTTAATCTCCTTTTTTAGATTTACAACATTTGAGCGGCATAAGTCTACTCACTACAAATAACGCAACAAAAAAGATTTTAATTCATTCTATTTAAGCATACTGCCGCTTCTATATGATAAGTATGCGGAAACATATCAACGGGGCAAATTGCATTTGCGGCATATTTCCCGCTTTTGATAATAATATCCAAATCTCTTGCAAGAGTTGAGATATTGCAAGATATGTAAATAATCCGCTCCGCTTGGGAATTTATTAAAAAAGCAACAGTATCTTTTGTAAGCCCGCTGCGCGGCGGGTCAACTATTATATAGTCAAAGTATTCTCTTTTTGTATTTTTTATCCACTCTTGAGCCGTATTTTCTATAAACTCAATATTTGAGACATTATTTAATGCGGCATTTTTGCAAGCGTCTTCTACCGATTGTTTTACCTGCTCAATTCCTACAACTTTTTCCACAGCGCAAGATAAAGATATTCCAATCGCGCCTGAACCGCAATATAAATCAAGCAAATGGGCAGACGGTTTTGGATTTAGCATTCTTAAAGTTTCGTTATATAAAAGTTCAGCCGCTGGCGAATTTGTCTGAAAAAAAGAGAAAGGCGATATATTGAATAAATAATCTCTGCCGCCTACATTTAATTTTTCAACAATGCTTTCAGCGCCTGCTAAAAGATGCAAGTTGTCGCATAAAACAGCGTCAGATTTGCGGCTATTGTCTGTGATAAAAACTGAATCAAAAATGCGCGCTAAATCTTTTGCGATAGGCTCAAAAATCCTGCAAATGTCTTTGCCCTCTGCATTGACTATTATATTTATAAGCCCTTGTTTATTATTTTGCGCCTTTCTGCAAACTAAATGTCTAAAAAAACCGCTGTGAGTTTTATTGTTATAAACGCTCAGAGCGGAAGAATTAGCAAAAGTTTTGACAATTTCAGCCGCCTTCGTAAAAGATTCATCTGAAATAAAGCAAGGCGGAACTGATATATATTGATTAAAACTCCCGCGCCTGTGAAGTCCTAAATCAATACAGCCGTCTTTTTCAAAAAAACTAAATTCCATTTTGCCGCGATAATTATAAAGTGTCGGGCTTGGGCGTATAGGCTCAATGTCTGCTCCTGTAAAGTTGAGGGTTTCTTTTACGCAGAGTTCTTTAATTGAGAGTTGATTTTGATATGAGATATGCTCAAAAGAACAGCCGCCGCATTTGTTAAAGGAAGGGCAAAAAGGCTCTATTCTATCGGGCGACTTTTCTATTATTGCCGCAACATATCCTTCTCTAAAACTTTTTTTATCTCTTGTGACAAAAACCTCAGCCGTCTCGCTCGGCAAAAGCCCCTCTGTAAATAAAACTATTCCGTCTTCGCACCTGCATAGAGAGCGTCCCGGAAAAACTATTTTTTCAGCAATAACTTTTATGATTTTATTTTTGAAACTCATTTTATTTCCTTTTAGAAAATTTCTTTAAGCAAAGGCGCTTTTTTTAATACAAATTTTGCAATAGCAAGACTTGCGAAAAACGTTATGGCGACAGCCGCAAGCCATTTAAAAAATATAGGAACGCTGTAAGGAATCAAAATATAAATAACAGGCATTAAAATTATTTGATGCAGAAAATAAACGCCGTAAGAAAATTCAGATAAAGCGCTTGAAAAGCGGAAAGAGTTTTTTATTTTAAAGAATAGAGCGGTTAGAAAAAACATAATTGAAAGGCTTGCGGTATTGTAAAAGAATGCCTCTAAAATTATATTTGCCGCCGGGCTTAAAAAAGGCGCAAAAATAAATGTCCGCCCAAACATAAAAATTACTGAAAGAATAGAGATTAAAAACGGAGCCGTTAAAGCAAATTTACCTTCAAAAAACCAGTTGTTTGAAAAAGCCGCCGCTCCAAAAATAAAGACTAAAAAATATCCTGCTATTCTTGCGGGCTGAAAATATAGAATATAGCCTATATTTATCCAATCGGCAGCGGGTTTTATATAAAACACAGATGCTGAATATGAGGCAAAAGACAGAGCAAATAGAATTAAAATCAAAGAAGGGGAAAATTTAATAGAGACTTTTTTTACGCAGAAATTTTTGAAAACAGCATATATGAGAAAGAAAAAAAACAAAACCATTAAGAACCAATAGACGCTCTGCTGATAAAAAGGACCAAAAAAAGCGCTCTTTATAAAAAGAGCGGCGGGCATTGGAGGAAAATTAAGAGACAGCATTGAGGAATAAGCGAAAAAAGGCG